>NZ_MJYC01000001.1:0-276 GCF_001763115.1 Campylobacter sp. BCW_4323
GGGGTAAAATAATAAGGGGCATTAGGATAGCCTTGAGGAGGAGTTAGGGCTGCTAGTTTGGCAGTTAATATCATAGAATCTATTCTTAATTGTGCACTTTCTTCACTCCGATCATTTGGAATATCATAACCATAAGCATTTACCATACCATTATAATACCCTCCCCTATGATGATCAAATTCTCTTCTGCTTTCATAAGTAGAATCTATATCTCTTGGATCTTTTATTTTGCCCTCAACTATATCACTTCTTAAGGCTTTATACATACTTCCAAAT
>NZ_MJYC01000002.1:0-216 GCF_001763115.1 Campylobacter sp. BCW_4323
GCACATAAAGGTTTAAGTGCTTCATCATACCAAATCACTTCTAACTTTTCTTCTTGGATGATTTTTAGTGCTACTTCTTTTGTTAGATATTCTTTGATGTCTTTGATACCATGATATTTATGCCAATAATTTTCTTGCAACATTTTATCAATGGCTTCTTTTTCATTATCAAAAGAATAACTAAGTCTAATACTTCCTTGGTCTTCAACATAGAAA
>NZ_MJYC01000003.1:0-222 GCF_001763115.1 Campylobacter sp. BCW_4323
CATGAAAAGTCTTGTGGGTTTTAAACCCACTAAGATTAAATCAAATCATAAGGAAAGTATTTACACAAAACTGATTTTATTTTGTTTAATCATTCTAGCACGATTGATAAGAGCATAAAGGGCTTTACTTTCATCATTTAACATTCTTTCAAAAGTTTCACTGTATCTATCCCCATCAAATTCAATACTTTTCCATTCTATAATTTTTGCTTTAGCATTAGT
>NZ_MJYC01000004.1:0-247 GCF_001763115.1 Campylobacter sp. BCW_4323
ATGGAAGATGGTTTATATATAGGATGAAAGGATAAAAATGAGTGAAACTTACGAGATTTATACACCTAATGGTATTATATTAGATGTAGAAAAAAAAACAAATAAAATTTTATTATATGATGGAGGAGCTAAGGTAGGCAAATACACCCAAGAATATTCCAAAGCTTTGTTTGAAGCTGATCGTATATTAAGAAACTCCCCCTACAAAGACTATAAACCCCAATACCTAGATCCTGAATTTCACACA
>NZ_MJYC01000005.1:0-595 GCF_001763115.1 Campylobacter sp. BCW_4323
CAAGATGGCGCAGCGGACGGGGCTCGAACCCGCGACCTCCGCCGTGACAGGGCGGCATTCTAACCAGCTGAACTACCGCTGCATCCAAAGTAAAGAAGTAGAGATTATAAAACCTATTTATGATTTTATAAAATGGTGGTCACTATAAGACTCGAACTTATGACATCCACCTTGTAAGGGTGGCGCTCTACCAACTGAGCTAAGCGACCTATGATTGGCGACCCCTAGAGGATTTGAACCTCTGTTTCCACACAGAGAGAGTGTTGTCCTGGGCCACTAGACGAAAGGGTCATAACCCTAACAATAAAAATGGTGTCCCGTGTTGGATTCGAACCAACGGCCCCCTCCTTAAAAGGGAGATGCTCTACCGGCTGAGCTAACGAGACAAGATGGCGCAGCGGACGGGGCTCGAACCCGCGACCTCCGCCGTGACAGGGCGGCATTCTAACCAGCTGAACTACCGCTGCATCCAAAGTAAAGAAGTAGAGATTATAAAACCTATTTATGATTTTATAAAATGGTGGTCACTATAAGACTCGAACTTATGACATCCACCTTGTAAGGGTGGCGCTCTACCAACTGAGCTAAGCGACCT
>NZ_MJYC01000006.1:0-54061 GCF_001763115.1 Campylobacter sp. BCW_4323
AGGTCGCTTAGCTCAGTTGGTAGAGCGCCACCCTTACAAGGTGGATGTCATAAGTTCGAGTCTTATAGTGACCACCATTTTATAAAATCATAAATAGGTTTTATAATCTCTACTTCTTTACTTTGGATGCAGCGGTAGTTCAGCTGGTTAGAATGCCGCCCTGTCACGGCGGAGGTCGCGGGTTCGAGCCCCGTCCGCTGCGCCATCTTGCTTGGTAACAATTTTATAAGTATAATTTGCAAAATAATAAAAAATAGAGCTAAGGAAAAAAATGCTTATTATTGGACATAAATTATTAAAAAATTTAGATTTTTCTTTTATTGAAAGTATTGAAGAAGTTAAAGATAATAAAGTTTATTGTATTGTTTATGATGAAAAATTGATTTCTTATTTAAGTCAAAATGATTTTGAATTTGCTATTTTAGCGCAAAATAAAGACGAGATATTTTTAGCCAATGCTTTAGGAGCTAAATTTTTGCTATGCAATGATAAAAAACTTGCAAAATTTGCTAGCAAGGTTGCAGAATTTTATGTTTTTGATAGTAGGGTTTTAATGATTGTTGATAAATTAGAGAATTTTAAAAAATTTTATAAATTAAAAATCGATGGAATTATTTTAAAAGATAATATAGATAATTTTCCTAAATTTGTAAAATAAGTGCTAATTGACGAGGTTTAAATAATGCAAAAAAAATCTTTTTTGAAAATTTACGGATTAATTCCTTTTTTACTTATAGCATTCATCAATGCTTTTGTGGATTTGGGACATAAAATTATTATTCAAAATACTATTTATAAGGCCTATGAAGGAAGCGAGCAGTTATTTTTAAATGCTATAGTTAATGCTTTGATTTTACTTCCTTTTATTCTTATGCTTTCTCCTTCGGGTTTTTTAGCGGATAAATATCCAAAAAATATTGTAATGAAAATTTCAGCAATTTTCAATGTTATACTCACTTTAATAATTTGCATTTGTTACTATAGCGGTGCTTTTTGGATGGCTTTTATTTTTACTTTTATAATGGGAGTACAAGCAGCGATTTATTCACCAAGCAAATACGGTTTTATCAAAGAACTTGTAGGAAAAGACTTTCTTGCTATGGGCAATGGTGTAATTAATGCAGTAAGCATTATGGCAATCTTAGCAGGAATGGCTTTGTTTTCTTTAAGTTTTGAAAGTCTTTATAGTTCTGCATATAATCAAACAGATGAAATTTTAAAAGAAGTAGCGCCTTTAGGAATTGTGCTAATTTTATTTTCTTGTATCGAAGTATTTTTTGCGTGGCGTTTACCTAAGCTCAAACAAACAAATAAAGATTTAGTTTTTAACAAAAAAGACTATATTCATGGAAAACTTCTAATAAATAATCTTAAGCTTGTTTTTAAAAATAAAACTATTTGGCTTTGCATAATAGGAATTTCATTTTTTTGGGCTATATCTCAACTTTATCTTGTTAGCTTTCCTGTCTTTGTCAAAAATGAACTTTTCATAGAAAATACTTTTTATGTGCAAATTTCACTCGCTTTTTCTGGTATAGGAGTGATTTTAGGCTCTTTAGTAGCTGGTAAATTTTCAAAAAATTATATAGAACTTGGACTTATTCCACTTGGTGCATTGGGTATGTTTTTAATGGCTTTTTTAATGCCTTATTTTGTAAGTTTATTAAGTTATAGTTTTTTATTTTTCTTTTTTGGATTTTGCGGAGCTCTTTTTATCATTCCTTTAAATACTTTAATCCAATTTCATGCCAAAGAAAATGAATTGGGACAAATTCTTGCAGGAAATAATTTTTTTCAAAATATTGCCATGTTAGGATTTTTACTCTTAGCAACTTTATTTGCAAAATTTGAAATCAATGTAGTTTATTTGTTTTATTTTATTACTTTAGTAACCTTTATAGGAAGTTTTTATATACTTTTAAAACTTCCCTTTTCTTTAGTGCGTATACTTTTAAGCATAGCTTTTTTGCAACGATACCGCTTACTTGTAGAAGGTTTTGAAAATATACCAGAAAAAGGTGGAGCTTTGCTTTTAGGTAATCATATTTCTTTTATTGATTGGGCTGTTGTACAAATGGCAATTCCAAGAAAAATTTATTTTGTTATGGAAAGAAGTATTTATTCTAAATGGTATATTAAAATTTTTCTTGATAAATTTGGTATTATTCCTGTATCAAGTACAGGAAGTAAGACGAGTTTAGAACTGATAGCAAAGCATATCAAAGAAGGTAATTTAGTTTGCTTGTTTCCTGAAGGTACGCTTTCAAGACATGGACAATTAAATGAATTTAAAGCAGGATTTGAATTAGCTTGTGAATATTTAAGCGAAGATGATGGAAAAATTATTCCTTTTTATATAAGAGGACTTTGGGGTAGTGCTTTTTCAAGAAGCGATGAAGAATTTTCAGCAAGAAACCGCACTTTAAATAAAAGAAAAATTGCTATAGCTTTTGGTAAAGCTATGCCTTTGCATTCTAAAAAAGATGAAGTTAAAGCTAAAGTTTTTGAACTTTCTTTTATGGCTTGGAAATCACAATGCGAAGCTATGCATACTATAGCAAGAGCTTGGATAGATACAGCTAAAAAAAATCTAAATCAAATAGCTATTATCGATACACTAGCTGGAGATATTTCTTATAGAAAAATGTTGAGTCTTAGTTTAATTCTTAATTTTTTTATTAAAAGAAAATCCAAAGAATTAAACATTAACCCTCAGCGTGGAAGTTACGCTCCTAAAGAGGAAGCTATAGGAATTTTACTACCTGCTTCTTTTGCAAGCTCTTTAACCAATCTATCTGTTTTAATCGCAGAAAAAATTGCAGTAAATCTTAATTTTACGGCTGGAGAAAAAGCTCTAAAAGCAGCTATAAAAAATGCGCAAATTTCACAAATTTATACTTCTAAAACTTTTTTAGAAAAATTAGCAAATAAAGGTATAAACCTAAATTTCGATACAAATATACATTTAATTTATTTTGAAGATATTGTAGAAGATTTTAAAATGCAAAAAACTAAAATTTTTAGCATGATGTTAGTAGTTAGTATCATGCCTAGTTTTATACTCAAAAGCATCTTCACTCCTTCAAAAAACAATCTTGCCATCGCAGCTATTTTATTTAGTAGCGGAAGTGAAGGTTCTCCAAAAGGTGTTATGCTCAACAACCGTAATATTTTAAGCAATATAGCACAAATTTCTGATGTGCTTTGCACAAGAAACAATGATGTCATTCTCTCATCTTTACCACCTTTTCATGCTTTTGGACTTACCGTAACTACATTTTTGCCTTTGCTTGAAGGTATTAAAAGTATCACTTTTGCAGATCCAACTGATGCCTTAGGGGTTGCCAAAGCTGTTGCTAAAAATAATGTCACTATTATGTGTGGAACTTCAACCTTTTTAGGAATTTATGCAAGAAATAAAAAACTTGATGCTTTAATGTTTGAAAGCTTAAGAATAGTTGTATCAGGTGCTGAAAAACTAAAAAATGAAGTAAGAATTGCTTTTGAAATGAAGTTTAAAAAAAGCATTTTTGAAGGTTATGGAGCTACGGAAACTACACCTGTAGCGAGTGTAAATTTACCAAATCGTTTTGATGCGGATTATTGGCTTATACATCGTGCCAATAAAGAAGGAAGTGTAGGAATGCCTCTACCTGGAACTGCGGTACGTATTGTTGATCCAAATAATTATGAAAATTTAAAAACAAATGAAGATGGACTCATACTTATAGGCGGTCATCAAGTTATGGTAGGCTATCTTAATAACAAAGAAAAAACCGATGAAGTTATTAAAGAAATTGATGGCATAAGATGGTACAACACGGGAGATAAGGGACATTTGGATGAAGATGGTTTTTTATATATTGTCGATCGTTATTCTCGCTTTGCAAAAATTGGCGGAGAGATGATTTCTTTGGGTGCAATAGAAGAAGAAATTGCCAAATTTATAGACACTGAAGTGGTTAAATTTTGTGCTACATCTTTAGAAGATGAGAAAAAAGGGGAACAAATTGCTTTACTCATAGAATGTAATAATGAAATTTTTGAAAGAGTATGTGAGGCTATAAAAAATTCTAATATACCTACACTTTTTAAACCTAGATATTATTTTCAAATAGAAAAAATTCCCCTCCTAGGTTCAGGAAAAGTTGATCTTAAAAAAGTTAAAGAATTAGCTAAAAATTTAGCCATATAATTTGAGCTTATAACAAAGCCCAAATTAAAATTGGCATAGAAACAAAAGCAAAAAGAACTCCAAAGGCTACAGCACTTACGGCTAAATTGCTATCTAGTTTAGCTTTCATTACCATAGCTCCTGCTAAGGTCATAGTAGGAGCTGCGCTTTCTATAATAGCAACAATGGTAGAATTTTTTAATTCTAAATTAAATATTTTTAAACAAAATACAAAAAATAAAGGAGCTAAAATCATTTTAGCAAAGATGACAATTACTGTAGGTTTGTAAGAGGTTTTAATCGCCATAAAGCCAAGTCCTAAACCTATGGCAAAAAGTGCAACAGGGGTTGCAGAAGCGCCAAATAAACGAATAGGAGAGAAAATAAATTCAGGTAAAGTAATTAATTTGCACAAAAAACCAAAAAGCAAAGCTAAAAAAGGTGGAAAACTAAGAATTTTTTTAACATTAGCAAGTAAACTGACTTTTTCTCCATTTCCCAAAGAAAGTATAAAAGGTCCAAAAAGTGATATAGGTAAAGTTGTGGCTAAAGCATCGTAAAATATAACTTCAGCGCTAAATTGTGGGTCATTAAATATACCAGCAACAATAGGCATACCCACAAATATAGTATTTCCAAAACAAGAAAGCAAAAACATACTGACTAAAGTTACTTTAGAAAAATGAAAAACTTTTCCAATAAGAATAGCAAAAAAAGCTGCTAGTATACAGCTAAACAATCCAATAAAAATAAAAATAATCAATGAAAAATCAAAATTTAAATGATATGCTTTATCGAAAATCAAACAAGGTAAAGCAAAAATAATAGCAAAATCTAAAAAAGTCCTAGCTTGTTTTTGCTTTAAAACGCCAATTCTTTTGGCAAAATATCCGCCTGCAAGTAAAATAAAAATTGTAAATAATGGTATAAAAACAAACATTGAATAATCCTTTTTAAGGGATGGTTTTTGAAAACGGATAGAATTATATTCTTTATACTTAAAAAAAATCTTAATATTTTTTAAGTTTTTTAAAAAAACCAATATTTTTTATTTTTTGTAACTTTAAGAAATTGTAAGTTGAAATTTGATTTTGAATAGTTGGTATTTTAAGTTGAATGATTATAATTTTAAATAATGGTGCGGTTAGCGAGATTTGAACTCGCACACGCGGAGCGCACCACCCCCTCAAGATGGCGTGTCTACCAATTCCACCATAACCGCATAAAAAAAGCCCAAAAAAGGGCTTTAATCAGTTTTATTGTAAAACTATAAAAGGATTTGCATAAAGTGCTATTAGCGCGATAACAAGAGCATAGATAACTTGTGCTTCAATCATCGCTAAAGCGATAAACATAGTTGTCATTAATTTTGGCCCAAGACCAGGGTTTCTAGCTGTTCCTGCAATTGTTGCCGCTGCGGTATTACCCATACCGATAGCACCACCAAGTGCTGCAACACCAAGACCTAAACCTGCTGCAAGAACTGAAAATGCTTTAATCCATATATTGATAGCTTCTTGCTCTACTGGAGCGTTAGTTTCAGCTGCAAAAGCTACTGCTGCGCATGCTAATAATAAAAAAAGAACTTTTTTCATTATCTTAACCTTTCTATAAAAAATATTTTTCAATTTTTAAATCAGTTCGGCTTGCGTATCCCTACTTAAGACTTAAAAATAAAGCCGAATTATAACCAAAAGTATCTTTATTTTTATTGAAATTTACAAAAATTCACATTTTTGATTTAAATTTGATTGTTTTTAATAAAGCTTAAAAGTTTTTTTGCTTTAATAATATTTTAAAATAATTTTTAAATTAAGGTTGTAACATTGAGTTCTAAATTTTCAAAAATAGGTTTCATTTTAGCGGTAGCAGGTTCAGCAGTGGGCTTGGGTAATGCTTGGAAATTTCCAACACTAGTAGGTCAAAGTGGTGGATCTGCTTTTATCTTGCTTTATATAATTCTTACTTTAGGTGTAGGTTTTGTGATATTTTTAGCTGAGCTTAGCATAGGAAAAATTAGTGAAAAAGATCCGGTTAATGCCTATGAAAAGTTAGCACCTTCAAATAAAAAAACTTGGTCTTATGTTGGTTTTACTATGGTGGGAGCGATTTTAATAGTTTCTTTTTATACCTTGGTGATTGGCTGGATAGTTAAATATGTGTTTTTAAGTATCACTGGAAATTTGCCTATGGATCTAGAAGTAAGTAAAGCGCAGTTTGGATTTTTTACAAGTGAGGATTTTTTAAGTCAGTTTATTTGTTTTACTTTAGTTTTTTTATGTGTTTTTTATATTGTTTCTAAAGGTGTTAAGAATGGGATTGAAAAGTTAAATGTTTGGATGATGCCTTCATTGTTTATTTTACTTATTTTGATGCTTGTTTATGCTATTAGTAAAGATGGTTTTATGATGGCGGTTAAATTTCTTTTTGTGCCTGATTTTTCCAAAATCAACACTTCAAATGTTCTTGAAGCCTTAGGGCTTGCCTTTTTTAGTCTTTCTTTGGGCGTTGGAACGATTATTACTTATTCTGCTAGTCTGCCTGATAAAACTAATTTTATTACCAGTACTTTAAATATTATTTTTATCAATCTTTTAGTTGGTTTATTAATGGGTTTGGTTGTTTTTACTTTTATCTTTGAATTTGGTTACAATCCTAATCAGCAAGGACCAGGACTTGTTTTTATTTCCTTGGCTACTTTATTTGAAAAAATTGGGGTGATTGGTTGTATTTTTGGAGCAGCATTTTTTATTTCTTTAATCTTTGCTGGTATTACTTCAGCTGTTTCAATGATAGAGCCTTTTGCTTTTTACCTTATTAATACTTTTGGTATGAGCCGTAAAAAAGCTTTGATTTTAATAGGAATTGTTGTTTATATTTTAGGAATGTTGTGTATTTTATCTTCTTTAAAAAGTACTCAGTTTGGATTTTTTGGAATGAGTTTTTTTGATTTGCTTGATAGTATTTCAAGTAAGGTTATTATGCCTTTAGGTGGAATTTTGGCAGCTATTTTTGTGGGATTTGTGATGAAAAAAGAAGCTTTAAAAATTTTATTTGAACCTTATATGAGGGGTATATTTTTTGAACTTTGGTATGTGTTTTTGAGATTTATTTCCCCTTTGGCTGTTGTTATAGTTATGATAGCCGCTTTTTTAAAGTGAGTTTGAAAAATAATGAGAACATATTTTTCAAAAATCGGTTTTGTATTGGCTGTTGCTGGTGGAGCCGTTGGTTTAGGTAATGCTTGGAAATTTCCAACTTTAAGTGCAGAAAATGGTGGTTTTGTTTTTGTGCTTTTATATTTGTTTTTTACTTTAACCATAGGATTTAGTATTTTTTTGGCTGAAGTGGCTATGGGACGTTTAAGTAAAAGTGATCTTGCAAATGCTTATTCAAATCTTGCCATAAAATATGGCAATAGATGGCGATATGGCGGCGTTTTTATGTTAGGTGGTATTTTTGTTCTCTCTTTTTATCTAGTTATCATGGGATGGGTTTTAAAATATACTGTAGTTAGTCTTTATTATCTTCCTAAAACTTTAGATGAAGCAGCAAGTAATTTTCAGAATTTAATTACTGCAAATTTGACAAGTTCTGTTTTTTTCTTCATTTTATCTTTTTTTCTTACTTTATTAATAGTATCTAAAGGTTTAATCAAAGGGATTGAAAAATTAAACGTTGTTATAATGCCTAGCTTATTTTTAATGCTTGTTTTTATGTTGTTTTATTGTATGGGATTTAAGCAAGGTTTTGCAAATGCTTTTTCTTATTTATTTTATCCTGATTTTTCACATTTTAAATTTAGCTCTATTGCCGAAGCTTTAGGGCTTGCATTTTTTACCTTATGCTTGGGAATAGGTTGTATAGTTACATATTCATCAGCCTTGGATAAAAAAACAAATTTTATAAAAAGTTCAGTGTATATTGTTTTGATTAACTTATTGATTTCTTTTATCATGGGACTTATTGTTTTTACTTTTATCTTTGAATTTGGAGCCGATCCGCATACTCAAGGAGCAGGAATTGTTTTTGTATCCTTGATGAGTTTGTTTAATCAACTTGGAGCTTTAGGCTATATTTTTGCATTTTGTTTTTTCTTAGCGCTTTTTTTTGCTGGTATTACTTCAGCTGTTTCAATGATAGAGCCTTTAACTTTTTATATGATTAATAACTATCAAATTTCTCGTGTTAAAGCTCTATTTTTAATAGGTTTATTTGTTTTTGTTTTTGGAATTTGTTGTATCTTGTCGTTAAATTTAAATTTTTTTTCTATGTTTAGTTTTTTTGGTAAAGATTTTTTTACTTTATTGGATAAATTAACTTCAAATTTTTTACTTCCACTTGGTGCTATAGTATGCTCTATATTTGTAGGTTTTTTTATGAATAAAAAACAAATTTATAAAATTTTTTCTAAATTTATAAGTCGAAAAATTTTCTTAATTTGGTTGTTTTTTATTCGTTTTATATCGCCTATAGCAATAATTTTGGTAATGTGTTATCAAATTTTTGTATAATAATGAAAAAATATTTTTTTAAGGAAAAATAATGGCTAAAAAATTCATCGATGTAATGGATACAAGCTTTAGAGATGGTTTTCAGTCTGTTTATGGAGCTAGGGTTTTAATGGATGATTTTTTTCCTGCAGTAGAAGCAGCAAAAGAAGCAGGAATTACACATTTTGAATTTGGCGGTGGTGCTAGATTTCAAAGCTTGTATTTTTATCTTAATGAAGATGCTTTTACCATGATGGATAGATTTAGGGCTATTGTAGGAAAAGATACCAATCTTCAAACTTTAGCAAGAGGGGTTAATACTGTTACTTTAGATACTGGAAGTAGTGAACTTATTGATTTGCATGCAAAACTTTTTGCAAAACACGGTACTACAACGATAAGAAATTTTGATGCCCTTAATGATGTAAATAATTTAAAATTTAGTGGTGAATGTATAGTAAAACATGGGTTAAAGCATGAAATTACTATTACTTTAATGGATTTACCGCCAAATTGTAAAGGTGCTCATGATGTGCCTTTTTATGAAAAAATTTTAAAAGAAATTTTAGCAGCAGAAATTCCTTTTCATAGTATTTGTTTCAAAGATGCAAGTGGAACTTCAAATCCAAATAAAATTTATGAAACCATTAAAATGGCAAGAAAAATTTTACCTCAAGATATGCATATTAGACTTCATACGCATGAAACTGCAGGGGTGAGTATAGCCTGCTATCTTGCAGCACTTGAAGCAGGGGTTGATGGTATCGATTTGGCTGCGGCTCCAGTAAGTGGCGGAACCTCTCAACCTGATATTTTAACCATGATGCATGCTTTAAAAGGCAAAGATTATGATTTAGGCGGACTTGAGGAAGAAAAAATTCTAAAATACGAAGAAGTTTTAAAAGATTGTTTAAAAGAATATTTTTTACCACCTGAAGCTACTATGGTAAATCCACTTATTCCTTTTTCTCCTATGCCAGGAGGAGCTTTAACAGCAAATACACAAATGATGAGAGATAATAATATCTTAGATAAATTTCCACAAGTCATTCATGCTATGAGAGAAGTTGTAGAAAAAGGTGGATTTGGTACTTCGGTTACTCCAGTTTCTCAATTTTATTTTCAACAAGCTTTTAATAATGTGATGTTTGGACCTTGGAAAAAAATAGCAGAAGGTTATGGAAAAATGGTGCTTGGTTATTTTGGAAAAACTCCTGTTACACCCGATGCAAATATTGTTGAACTTGCTTCAAAACAACTTAATTTAGAACCTACTACAGAGCTTGCTATTAATATAGCTGATAAAGATGAGAGTAAAAGTATAGTTTATACTAAAACCTTGCTTGAAAAAGAGAGTATAGAAACGAGTGAAGAAAATATATTTATTGCAGCAGCTTGTAAAGAAAAAGGTATAGCATTTTTAAAAGGAGAGGCAAAGGTAAATGTACGCAAATTAGCTAGTATGCCAAAGCCTATGAGTGTAGATGAAAACAAATTTACCGTAGCTGTAAATGGTAATAAATATCATGTAGAGGTAAGCTATGGTTTTGATAAAGATGTTAATGTTAAAAGTGTAAAAAAAGTAGAAGAAAATAAAAATATTGTTTCTTCAAATTCAACAAGTTCTGTAGATGCTGAAAATGAAGTTTTAGCAGGTATTTCAGGTAATGTCTTTAAAATTTATGTTAACGAAGGTGAAGAAGTAAAATCAGGTCAAGCCATCATGGTTTTAGAAGCAATGAAAATGGAGATTGAAGTTAATGCCCCAAAAGATGGAATTATTTCAGAGCTTTGTATTAAAATAGGCGATACTGTTAACGAAGGTGAAGTATTAGCTATCTATAAGAATTAAAGTGAGGGAAAGATGAAAAAATTTGATAATTTAGGCTTGGACAATATAAAAGAAATTTTTCATAATTTAAGTTATGATGAATTAAATGCTCATGAAAAAGCAAATAATGAAGGTTTAAGTACGGATAATGATACTTTTTGTGTGGATACAGGAATTTTTACAGGTAGAAGTCCTAAAGATAAATATTTTGTAAAACAAGATCCATCTAGTAAGTATATTGCTTGGGGAAAGGTAAATCAGCCCATTACAAAAGAATTATTTGATAAGCTTTTGACTAAAGCAAAACAAGAATTAAGTGGAAAGAAAATTTATGTTCAAGATGCTTTTTGTGGCGCTTCTTTGCAAAGTCGCAAAGCAGTAAGATTTGTTACTGAAATTGCATGGCAAGCACATTTTGTTAAAAATATGTTTATTCGCCCAAGTCAAGAAGAACTTGAGAATTTTAAAGCAGATTTTATTGTTTATAATGCTTGCAAATGTATCAATGAAGATTACAAACAAGATGGTTTAAATTCAGAGGTTTTTGTAATCTTTAATGTTGAAGAAAATATAGCGGTTATTGGTGGAACTTGGTATGGCGGAGAAATGAAAAAAGGTATTTTTTCTATGATGAATTATTGGTTGCCACTAGAAAATAAACTTTCTATGCATTGTAGTGCAAATGTCGGAGAAAAAGGTGATGTAGCACTTTTCTTTGGACTTAGTGGTACTGGAAAAACTACACTCTCAACCGATCCAAAAAGAAAACTTATAGGTGATGACGAACATGGTTGGGATGATGAAGGTGTATTTAATTTTGAGGGTGGTTGTTACGCAAAAACAATCAATCTCGATCCTGAACATGAGCCTGAAATTTATAGTGCCATTAAAAGAAATGCACTTTTAGAAAATGTAGTTTTAAGAGCCGATAAGAGTGTTGATTATGCTGATGCTTCAAAAACAGAAAATACAAGAGTTTCTTATCCTATAGAGCATATTGAAAATCATGAGCCTAGTCTAAAAGCAGGGCATCCAAAAAATATTATATTTTTAAGTGCAGATGCTTTTGGAATTTTACCTCCAGTAAGTAAACTAAGCAAAGAGCAGGCTATGTATTATTTTTTAAGTGGTTATACAGCAAAAGTAGCTGGAACTGAGCGTGGTATTTTAGAACCTCAAGCAACTTTTTCAGCTTGTTTTGGAGAACCTTTTATGCCTTTGCATCCAACGGTTTATGCGAGATTACTTGGTGAAAAGATTGAAAAGCATGAAGCTAATGTTTATCTTGTTAATACAGGCTGGAGCGGTGGAAGCTACGGTGTGGGTAAAAGAATGAGCATTAAGGCTACTAGGGCTTGCATTAATGCTATTCTAGATGGAAGTATTGCAAAATGCGAATTTGAAAATTTTGAAGTGTTTGATTTAGCTATTCCAAAAGCTTTAGAAGGTGTAGAAAGCACGCTTTTAAATCCTATAAATACTTGGTCAGATAAAAATGATTATATTGCAACAAGAGATAAATTAGCACATATGTTTATACAAAATTTTAAACGTTATGAAGATGTCAAAGAAGGCATTGAATTTAGCAAATTTGGACCAAAAATTTAAGGCATTTAAATGAAAAATGAAATGTGGTCAGGACGTTTTAGTGGTGCAAGTGATGAGCTTTTAAAAGAATTTAATGCAAGTTTAAATGTAGATAAAACTTTGTTCAATGAAGATATACAAGGTTCTATAGCACACGCTACAATGCTTGAAAGTTGTGGTATTTTAAAAAAAGAAGAATTAGATGCTATTATAAAAGGTTTAGAGCAGGTTAGAAGTGAAATAGAGCAAGGCAAATTTATTTTTGATATTAAAGATGAAGATATTCATATGGCTGTAGAAAAGCGTTTAAGCGAGCTTATAGGTAGTGAAATTGGTGGAAGACTTCATACTGCAAGAAGTAGAAATGATCAAGTGGCTACTGATTTTAAACTTTTTGTCAAAAAATCTCATATTGAACTTATAAAGCTTTTAAAAGAATTGATTCAAACCATGCTCGAACATGCCAAAGTGCATAAAAAAACTATTATGCCAAGTTTTACACATTTACAACACGCTCAGCCTGTGAGTTTTTCTTTTTATATTTTAGCTTATGCTTTTATGCTAATGCGAGATATTAAGCGTTTGCAAAATAGTCTAGAACTCGCTGATTTTTCGCCACTTGGGTCTTGTGCGTGTGCAGGAACAAGCTATGTTACCAATCGTGAGTTGAGTGCTGAAATTTTAGGATTTAAGGAGATTATGCCAAATGCTATGGATGGAGTGAGTGATAGAGATTTTGCTCTTGATTTACTTTATGATATAGCAGTTATTTTTACACACACTTCAAGACTTTGCGAGGAAATGATTTTATTTTCAAGTTCGGAATTTTCTTTTATATCCATAAGTGATAGTTTTTCAACAGGAAGTTCTATCATGCCTCAGAAAAAAAATCCCGATGTTTGTGAACTTATACGCGGAAAAACAGGGCGTGTCTATGGAAATCTGATTTCTCTTTTAACTATAATGAAAGCTCTACCTTTAGCTTACAATAAAGATATGCAAGAAGATAAAGAAGGGCTTTTTGATAGTGTAAAAACCGCTAAAGATAGTTTAATCATCTTAAATGCAATGTTAAAAGAAATACGAATTGATAAAGAAAATATGCTTAATGCTTGTAAAAAAGGTCATTTGTTGGCTACCGATTTGGCGGATTATTTGGTGCGTGAAAAAAATATTCCTTTTAGAAAAGCACATTTTATAGTGGGAAATGTTGTTGCACAAGCTGAAGCACAAGGTATTGATATAAGTGAAATTAAAGATCTTTCAAAAATAGATCCTGTATTTGATGAAAAAGCTATGGAACTTTTAAATTTTGAATTTTCTTTAAATTCTAAGCAAAGTGAAGGCTCAAGTTCTATTGCAAGCGTAGAAAAGCAAATTCAAATTTTGGAAGGTTTTATTCAAAATTTATAAATATTGTTTAGGCTATTTTGCCTAAACATTGAATCTAAAATGCATTACATCGCCGTCTAAAACGATATAGTCTTTTCCTTCAAGGCGTAGCTTTCCTACTTCTTTGGCGCCATTTTCGCCTTTGTATTGGATATAGTCTTCATAGGAAATAACTTCAGCTTTTATAAAGCCTTTTTCAAAGTCATTATGAATCACGCTCGCTGCTTTTGGTGCTTTCCAGCCTTTTTTGATTGTCCAAGAACGCACTTCAACTACACCAGCGGTAAAATAACTGATCAGTCCAAGCTTAGTAAAAGCAGTGCGTATGATTTGATCAAGACCGCTTTCGTTAACTCCTAGAGAACTTAAAAATTCATGGCTTTCTTCATCGCTTAATCCTACTAATTCTTCTTCGATTTTTGCACAAAGCTTGATAACTTCATGATCATTTTTTTTAGCATATTCTTTTAAAGCTTTTACATAATCATTATCTTCACTAATACCATTTTCATCAACATTTGCACCATAAATCACTTCTTTAGCAGAAAGCAGTCTTAATTCTTTGATTAAGGCTTGATAAATTTCGTTTTCTTTTTCAGGATAAGAACTTGCAGCTAAGCCTTTGTTTAAATGATCAAGTAAAGAATTTGCAAGTTCGAGGCTTTCTTTAGCACCCTTTTGGTTGGCTTTGGTTTCTTTGGTGAGTTTTTCTATTTTTTTACTAAGTTGTTCAATATCTGCTAAAATAAGCTCTGTATTGATAATTTCTACATCACGCAAAGGATTAACTCCACCTTCAACATGGGTGATATTTTCTTCATCAAAACAACGCACTATGTGTAAAATAACCTCAGTTTCGCGTATATTTGAAAGAAATTTATTTCCTAAGCCTTCACCCTTACTTGCACCTTTAACAAGTCCAGCGATATCTACAAATTCTATTAAAGAATGCATAATTCTTTCAGGTTTTACGATTTTAGCAAGTTCATTAAGTCTTAAGTCAGGAACTTCAACCATGGCTTTGTTAGGCTCTATGGTACAAAAAGGATAGTTTGCACTTTGGGCATTTTGTGCTTTAGTTAAAGCATTAAAAGTCGTTGATTTGCCAACATTTGGAAGTCCTACTATACCTACGCTTAAACTCATTTAGCTTTCCTTAAAATTTGAATTAGATAATTAACACACATTCTAACTCCAGCTCCACCTGCACCAAAACTAGAATATCCCCAAGATTTTTCCGTATAAGCAGGTCCTGCTATGTCAAGATGTAACCATTTGTCTTTATATTCTTTACGAATAAATTTATCTAAAAATAACCCCGCGGTAATTGCGCCTCCATAGCGACTAGAGGCAGTGTTGCTAATATCGGCAATATTTGATTTTATAAGTTCTCTTAAGTGGGGGTTAAAGTGTAAGATTGTAGTATATTCTCCACTTTTTTTAGAGCTTAGATAAAAATCATTTTGCAATTCTTCATTGTTTCCCATAATAGCACTTGTAAATTCTCCAAGTCCTACAACACAAGCTCCAGTAAGTGTTGCCATATCGATAAGTAAATCAGGTTTTAAATCTTGTGCAAAAGAAAGACAATCAGCTAAAACCAAGCGTCCTTCTGCATCTGTATTTCTTACTTCTATACTTACGCCTTCGCGACTGATTAACACATCATCAGGCTTATAAGCATTGCCGCCTATCATATTTTCAGTTGCACCTAAAATACAATGCACTTCTAAATCTAAAGCAAGCTCGGCTACGGCTTTTATGATCCCCATTGCTGCTGCTGCACCGCTTTTATCAGCTTTCATTGTAAGCATAAAATCAGCTGGTTTTAAGCTTAATCCACCGCTATCGTAAGTTAAGCCTTTTCCAACAAATACAACACGTTTTTTTGCATTTTTGGCTTTATAGCTTAGATGAATGAGGCGTGGTGGATGTACCGAGGCACGATTGACTGCCAAAAAAGCATTCATTTTTTCTTTGGCCAAAAATTTTTCATCATAAATTTTACAAATAATGTTTTTATTTTCTTTAGCTAAATTTTGCGCATCTTCTGCCATTTTTAAAGGGGTGTAAATTTCAGGAATTTCATTGACTATATTTTTAGTAAAATTTGTGGCATTAGCTAAAATTTCTCCACGCTCCAAGCCTATCTTAGCTTCATCTTTATTAAATTTCTTACTATTTAATTCTTCGCTTGAAATAATAAATTTTTCCAAAGTGCTTGTTTTTTTCTCGCTTTTATATTTATCAAATTTATAAGCTCCAAAAAGTACGCCTTCAACTAAAGATGTAAAACTTCTAACTACACAATCTCCTATTATGCTAGGAAGTTTTACGCTTTTTATATTAAGCTTTTCAAGAGTTTTATATGCTGTGCAAAGACTTAATCTTATATCCTCATAAGCAAGGCTTTTAAGCTCTAAATAAAGCTTTTTATTGTTTAAGTCTAGTAATACACCTTCGCCTTTGTAATTATTAAGTTTAAAAAAATCTTTTTCTTTGTTAAAATTTTTTAAATTTTTATCCTGTATAAAAATAAGTTCAAAGTCTGCTTTTATAGCATCTAGTTTTTTATCGTTTAATTCAAATTTCATGATTTTTTCCTTTTATCTTTAAGTATAGCTTTTTCCATTTGTTTAAAACCAAATAATAAAAGGGATAAAAAAGCTATAATAATAATGGCTGCATAATACCAATGTTCTTCAGCCCAAGTCACCATCTTCCAAATTTGTTCTCCAAAATACCAAGCTAAAAGTATAGTGATTGATGCCCAAACCCAAGCACTAAAAAGATTGATAATAGCAAATTTTTTTGCACTATAACGCGTGACTCCTATACTCATAGGTATAATGGTTCTAAAGCCATACATATAGCGTTGTATAAAAATAATAGGCCAACCAAAACGTTGTAAAAGTAAGTGTGCTACTGCAAATTTACGCCTTTGGGTTTTTAATTTTTTTTGTATGTAGCGTTTATTATATCTTCCTATATAGAAATAAATTTGATCGCCTACAAAACCACCAAGTCCTGCTATAAATATAACAAAGCCTAAATTTACATGTCCTTGATGGGCAAAAATACCTGCCAAAATTAAAGCCAACTCCCCTTCTAAAATACACCATAAAAAAATAATAATATATGCTAGATCTTTGTATTGATAAAGTAAATTTTTTAAAAATTCTTCCATTTGTGCCTTTCTATAGTTTTAAATTTCTAAAACACTATAAACTGAAGTAAGTTTTTCAAGTTTATTTGCTCCATTTAAATCTTTAAGATTCATTAAAAAACAAGCTTCAACGCATTTTGCTCCAGCTTTTTGAATGAGTTCATACGAAGCTATAGCTGTTCCGCCAGTTGCTATTAAATCATCTACAAGTAAAACCTTTGCATTTTGAATATTTTTAAATGCATCTTTATGAAGTTCTACTTTATCGCTGCCATATTCAAGATCATATTCGCAGCTAAAGGTTTCAAAAGGGAGTTTTCCAGGTTTTCTAATAGGCACAAAAGGAAGATTAAGTTTTGCACAAATCATAGATGCAAAGATAAATCCTCTGCTTTCTGTTCCTGCTATGAAGTCTAGATTGTAATCTTTGTAGCGTTCTTTTAAATGTTTAAGTAGAAAATTTAAAGCCTCTTTGTTATTTAGTAGAGTGGTAATATCTCTAAAAATAATTCCTTTTTTTGGAAAATCAGCAATAATTCTAATGCTATCAAGCAGGTATTTTTGTTCTTCTTGTGTTAGTTTTATCATAATAATGCCTCGATTTTTGCTTCTAATTCTTTAATTCTTTGTCTTAGTTTGTCATTTTCTAAACGATATTGAGAATTTCTAGTTCTTAAAGATGTAAGGTCTGCTTTGATTTTATTAAGCTCTTCTGTGAGTATATCTATATTTCCAAGACTTCTTTGAAGTTGGATTTGTAGTTTTCTAATAACAATCTCAGTATCATCAAGATTGTTTTTGATAAAATCTTTTGATGTTTTTTCTTTATTAAGTAGAGTTTTATAGTAAAACAACATTACAATCAGATAGATAGTTGCACAAATTAATATAGTTAAAACAAGCCAGTTTGTAAACATTATATTTTTACCTCAATTTTTTGAATTCTTTGCATATGTCTCCCTTCTTCAAAAGGAGTTTGAATGAATTTTTCTATAATATCTGTAGCTAATTCAATCCCGATTAATCTTCCACCTAATGCCAAAACATTGGCATCATTATGTCTTCTTGCAAGTTCCGCACTTAAGCTTTCATGGCATAATGCGCAGCGAATGTTTTTATGACGATTTGCTGCAATAGAAATTCCAATTCCACTTCCACAAATAAGAATGCCAAAGCTTCGTTTGTCTATTTTTTCGGCAAGTAAATGTGCATAATCAGGATAATCACAGCTTGCGCAAGTGTTTGTTCCTAAATCGTTAAAAATTATATTTTTTTCTTTTAAAAATACGCAAATTTTTTCTTTTAATTCAAAACCAGCATGATCACTAGCAATATAAATTTTTTCCCTAAGCATTGGTTTCCTAATTACTATATAAAATAAGATAAAAATCTAATCTTATCATATTAAATCATAAAAACAGCTTTTCTTTTTTTAAAAATAAGCTTTATTTTTCTTTATATATGTTAGAATTTGCGACAAGAAAAATAAAATTTCAATAAATTAAGGGGAGAAGAAAATGAAGCTCATACTCATAGGATCTTCAACAGGTGGTCCTAATCAGCTTAAATTTCTTTTAAAGGATATTGATATAAAAAATACTTGTGTAGTTATAGCTCAACACATGAGTGTTAGTTTTATTCCATCTTTTGTGGGGCAATTTAATAAGGAGGCTTTTAGTGAAGTGTGCTTATTGAACGATAAAGAGATATTAAGCAATAAAATTTATATTTGCCCTAAAAATACTATTTTATCTGGAAATTTAAATATTGTAGCCTCTTGGCAAGATGTGGTATCAAGTTTTAAGCCAAGTGTAGATATGCTTTTTCATTCCGCTGTTTCTTTGGCAAAAACAAATAAAATACTTGCTATTATTTTAACGGGTATGGGAGATGATGGCGCAAAAGGTTTATTTGAGCTTTATAAAACAGGGGTTAGATGTTTATGTGAGAATGAGGCAGATAGCGTCGTTTATGGTATGCCAAAAAAAGCAAAAGATATGAATCCACATTTAAAACCTATGAGCTTAAAAGAAATTAAAAAAGAAATTATAAATTTTATTGATCAGGATTAATAAAAGGAAAATTACATGGAAAAAAAAATAACTCCTAGCGAATTAGAACTTAATGAATTTATAAAAATTATCAACGAAATGAGCGGTATTGATTTAACCGATAAAAAAAATATATTAGCTTTAAAGTTGAATAAATTTCTTGAAGGAACTAATACTAAAAATTTTTCCGAATTTTTGGGAAAATTAAAAAGTAATAGACAACTTAAACAAGAAACTTTAGATTTTGTAACCATAGGTGAAACTTATTTTTTAAGAGAATTGGCTCAATTGAAAGAAATAATTTATTATGCCAAAAGCTTAGAAAAGAGAGTAAATATCCTAAGTGCCCCTTGTTCAAGTGGAGAAGAAGTATATTCTTTAGCGTTACTGGCTGCACAGAATTTTATTAAAGATATGTATATTTTAGGCATTGATATTAATTCAAGCGTGATTGAAAAAGCAAAACTTGGAAAATATCAAGGAAGAACTTTACAGCGATTGAGTGAGAGTGAAAAAAGAAGGTTTTTTTTAGAAAGCGAAGATAAATTTTATACTATTAATAAAAATGAGCTTTGTACCTGTAAATTTGAACTTTGCAATGTTTTTGAAGAAAAATTTTCAAGATTGGGAAAATTTGATATTATAGCTTCTAGAAATATGATTATTTATTTTGATCATGAATCAAAACTAAAACTTATGGAGAGATTTCATAGAATTTTAAATGACAAAGGAAGGCTTTATATTGGCAATGCTGATTTGATTCCAGAGACTATTTATTTTAAAAAGATTTTCTCTCCAAGAGGTGTTTACTATGAAAAAGTATAAATTCTAAAAATTACTAAAAGTTACACTTTGGAAATTTATTGGTAAAAATAAGTTACATTTTGAAGTAGTTTTCTTTATTTAATGATAAAATAATTTTAATTAATTTTATATTTAGTTAGAAATAAAGGAAAAAACTTGATTGAATTAAAAAATGTAAATAAATACTACGGAACTCATCATGTTCTAAAGAATATCAATCTTTCTGTTAAAGAAGGTGAGAAGCTTGTTATTATAGGTCCAAGTGGAAGTGGAAAAAGTACAACTATCCGTTGCATGAATGGGCTTGAAGAAGTTAGTTCAGGCGAGGTAGTAGTTAACAATCTTGTTTTAAATCATAAAAATAAAATTGAAATTTGTCGAAAATATTGTGCAATGGTTTTTCAGCATTTTAATTTATATCCACATATGACGGTTTTGCAAAATTTAACCTTAGCTCCAATGAAACTTCAAAAAAAATCTAAAAAAGAAGCTGAAGAAACAGCTTTTAAGTATTTAAAAGTCGTAGGTTTAGTGGATAAAGCAAATGTTTATCCAGCAACCCTTTCAGGCGGACAACAACAACGCGTTGCTATAGCAAGATCACTTTGTACTAAAAAACCCTATATTTTATTTGATGAACCTACTTCAGCCCTTGATCCAGAAACCATACAAGAGGTTTTAGATGTAATGAAAGAAATTTCACGCCAAAGCAATACTACCATGGTGGTTGTTACACACGAAATGGGTTTTGCAAAAGAAGTAGCAGATAGGATTATTTTTATGGAAGATGGCGCTATTGTGGAAGAAAATATTCCTAGTGAATTTTTCTCAAATCCAAAAACCGAAAGAGCGCGACTCTTTTTAGGGAAAATTCTTAAAAATTAACCAAAATTGAAAGGAGAAAAAATGGTTTTTAGAAAATCTTTATTAAAGTTGGCAGTTTTTGCTCTAGGTGCTTGTGTTGCATTTAGCAATGCTAATGCAGCAGAAGGTAAACTTGAGTCTATTAAATCTAAAGGACAATTAATAGTTGGTGTTAAAAATGATGTTCCACATTATGCTTTACTTGATCAAGCAACAGGTGAAATTAAAGGTTTTGAAGTAGATGTTGCCAAATTGCTAGCTAAAAGTATATTAGGTGATGATAAAAAAATAAAACTAGTCGCAGTTAATGCTAAAACAAGAGGCCCTTTGCTTGATAATGGTAGTGTAGATGCAGTGATAGCAACTTTTACTATTACTCCAGAGAGAAAAAGAATTTATAATTTCTCAGAGCCTTATTATCAAGATGCTATAGGGCTTTTAGTTTTAAAAGAAAAAAATTATAAATCTTTAGCTGATATGAAAGGTGCAAATATTGGAGTAGCTCAAGCTGCAACTACAAAAAAAGCTATAGGTGAAGCTGCTAAAAAAATTGGTGTCGATGTTAAATTTAGTGAATTTCCTGATTATCCAAGTATAAAAGCTGCTTTAGATGCTAAAAGAGTTGATGCGTTTTCTGTAGACAAATCAATATTGTTAGGTTATGTGGATGATAAAAGTGAAATTTTACCAGATAGTTTTGAACCACAAAGTTATGGTATTGTAACCAAAAAAGATGATCCAGCTTTTGCAAAATATGTTGATGATTTTGTAAAAGAACATAAAAGTGAAATTGATGCTTTAGCGAAAAAATGGGGTTTATAATATGAATGAAAGTGTAGGTTTTGTTGAACATTTAAGACAAATTCTTACTTCTTGGGGTTTATATGATGAAAATAGTATAAGCCCTTTTGCGGTATGGAAATTTTTAGATGCTTTGGATAATAAAGATGCTTTTATTAATGGTTTTATTTATACTTTAGAAGTAAGCATTCTTGCTTTGCTTATAGCTACAATTTTTGGAACTATAGGCGGAGTTATGGCTACAAGTAGATTTAAAATTATCAGAGCCTACACTAGAATTTACGTAGAGCTTTTTCAAAATGTTCCTTTGGTAATACAAATTTTCTTTTTGTTTTATGCCTTGCCTGTTTTAGGTATAAGACTTGATATATTTACTATTGGTGTATTGGGTGTTGGGGCTTATCACGGAGCTTATGTAAGCGAGGTGGTTAGAAGTGGAATTTTGGCTGTGCCAAGAGGTCAGTTTGAAGCTTCTGCTTCTCAAGGGTTTACTTATATTCAGCAAATGCGTTATATCATAGTACCTCAAACCATTAGAATTATTTTACCACCGATGACAAATCAAATGGTAAATTTAATCAAAAATACCTCTGTATTGCTTATTGTAGGTGGAGCTGAGTTAATGCATTCTGCTGATAGTTACGCAGCTGATTATGGAAATTATGCGCCAGCTTATATATTTGCAGCGGTTTTATATTTTATAATTTGTTATCCTTTGGCTTATTTTGCAAAGGCTTATGAAAATAAATTAAAAAAAGCACATTTAACGAGATAAAGGGTTGTTAATGGAAAATGTTTTTAATGCACAAAATATTGAATTTTTAATGCAAGGTTTATTTCTGACATTAAAAATAGCCTTAGCAACTTGTATTATTTCGATTATTTTTGGAACTTTTTTAGCTATAACTAAAAATTATGGGGATAGATTAAGTAAATTTTTAGCAGCTTGCTATATAGATATTTTTAGAAATACTCCTTTATTATTATGGATGCTTGCAGCTTGTTTTGTTCTACCTGTATTTTTTGGACAATTTCCTCAAGCTTTTTGGGGTACTATAGGATTTTCACTTTATACGAGTTCGGTTATGGCTGAAATTATTAGAGGTGGATTAAATTCTATACCAAAAGGTCAGTTTGAAGCAGCTTATTCTCAAGGTTTTGGTAAATTTTTTACTCTTTTTTATATTATTTTACCACAAACTTTTAGAAAAATAATACCTGCTTTATTATCTCAAATTGTAACCACTGTAAAGGATACAGCTTATTTAGCGGGTTTAGGTATAGCTGAACTTACTTATAATTCAAAAACTATATTGGCAAAACTAAGAAGTTTTGAAGAAATTTTAGCGATGATAGGTGTTGTTGCGGGAATTTATTTTATAATATGTTTTTCACTTTCTATGTTAGTAAGATATTATGCTAAAAAGACAGCTTACATTTCTTAAAAAAGCTTATATTTTTATATAAGCTTTTTAAATTTACAGCAGTTTTTAACATTTTTTTTATTAAAATCTTTTGTATTAATTCATAATTTTATTGATTAAGGTTTTTTATGCGAGGTTATAAAATTTTTTCAGGCTCAGCTAATGTGGAATTTGCAAGACAAGTTTCTAAATATCTTTCCCTGCCTTTAAGTGATGCTGGAGTAAAACGATTTAGTGATGGAGAGATTAGTGTTCAAATTGATGAGAGCGTACGCGGAAAGGATGTTTTTATTATTCAAAGTACTTGCGCTCCTACAAACGATAATTTAATGGAACTTTTAATTCTTACAGATGCTTTGCGTCGCTCAAGTGCAAATTCGATTACGGCTATTATCCCATATTTTGGCTATGCGAGACAAGATAGAAAAGCAAATCCTAGGGTGCCAATTACTGCTAAACTTGTGGCTAATTTGATTCAGGCAGCTGGGATTGATCGCGTAGCTACGATAGATTTGCATGCAGGGCAAATTCAGGGTTTTTTTGATATTCCAGTAGATAATCTTTATGGAAGTATAGTTTTTAATGATTATATTAAAGCCAAACATTTTAAAAATGCTATTATAGGAAGTCCAGATATAGGCGGTGTTGCAAGAGCTAGGAGTGTTGCAAAGCATTTAGGACTTGATATAGTTATAGTTGATAAGCGTCGCGAAAAAGCCAATGAAAGTGAAGTAATGAACATCATTGGAGATGTAAAAGATAAAGAAGTTATCCTAGTAGATGATATTATTGATACTGCTGGCACTATAGTTAAAGCTGCAGAAGCTTTAAAAGAAAAAGGTGCAAAATCTGTTATGGCTTGCTGTACTCATGCAGTTTTAAGTGGAAAAGCCTATGAGAGAATAGCAAGTGGAGCTTTAGATGAGCTTGTAGTAACAGATACTATACCTTTAAAAGAGCAATTACCAAATATTAAAGTATTAAGTGTTACATCTGTTTTTGCTGAAGTAATACGTCGTGTTTATCATAACGAAAGTGTAAATTCTCTCTTTATTTAGATTAAAAAAGCTTAAAGATTGTTTTTAAGCTTTTCATTTTTATGCTACTTAAAGAAACAAAAAACATATATTTTTTTAAAAATGTGAAAAAACTAAACATCTTTCTATACAATTTAATCTATAAATCTGTTATTCTTTGAAAATATTTTATTTTCTTAGGAGAAATTATGACTCAGTTAAGTACTAAAATTTTATGGTTGCTTGTTGCAACTTTAGGCGCTATTTGTTTTGGTTATTTAGCTTTACAAAATGGAGAAAGTGTATCAGCGATTTATTTGGTGGTTGCTGCTATATGTATTTATATGATAGGATATAGATTTTATGGGCATTTTGTAGCTTATAAGGTTTTAGAACTTGATAAAAATCGCGCAACACCAGCACTTGTAGAAAATGATGGGCGTGATTTTGTGCCTACAAATAAGGCTGTATTATTTGGACATCATTTTGCTGCTATTGCAGGAGCAGGTCCATTAGTAGGACCTATCTTGGCTGCTCAAATGGGATATTTGCCTTCTATGCTTTGGATTTTAGTAGGAGGAGTTTTAGCGGGTGCTGTGCATGATTTTGTTGTTCTTTTTATATCTACTCGTAGAAAAGGTAGAAGTCTTGGCGAGATGATTAAGGATGAGATGGGTAAATTTACAGGTGGAGTTGCTATGGTGGCGATTTTTGGCATTATGCTTATTATTATTGCCATTTTAGCTATGGTGGTTGTAAAAGCTTTAGCAGAATCTCCATGGGGTTTATTTACTATCGCAATGACTATTCCTATAGCAATATTTATGGGAATTTATATGCGTTTTATCCGTCCAGGTAGAGTAGGGGAGGCTTCTATAATAGGTTTTGTGCTTTTAATTTTGGCTATTCATTATGGTAGCGTTATAGCTGCTGATCCTTATTGGGCTAAAATATTTACTTTAGAAGCTCCAACTTTGGCAATTGTTATGATGGCTTATGGTTTTATTGCTTCTGTTTTACCTGTGTGGTTTTTACTTGCTCCAAGAGATTATCTTTCAACTTTTTTGAAAATCGGTGTTATTGTGGTAATGGCTGTAGCTATTGTTTTGGTTGCTCCTGATTTGCAAATGCCAAAAGCAAATACTCAGTATTTTGATGGAACAGGTCCAGTATTTGCAGGTGGAGTATTTCCATTTTTATTTATTACCATTGCTTGTGGTGCGATCAGTGGTTTTCATGCTTTGATTTCTAGTGGAACTACTCCTAAAATGCTTGAAAACGAAACTCATGCCTTAGCTGTTGGATATGGCTCTATGCTTGCTGAAAGTGCTGTGGCGATTATGGCTTTAATTTGTGCTTGTATTTTACATCCAGGTCTTTATTTTGCTATAAATTCAAGCTCTGCTTTGATAGGAACAGATGTTGTAAGTGTAGCGCAAACCATTTCAAATTGGGGATTTAGCATTACTCCTGAAGAAATTACTACTTTGACTACAAATATAGGAGAGCATACTATACTTTCAAGAACAGGTGGAGCTCCAACTTTTGCTATAGGTGTAGCTTTGATCTTGCATGAACTTTTTGGCGGCGTGGATTTGATGGCTTTTTGGTATCATTTTGCTATATTGTTTGAAGCTTTATTTATTTTAACAGCGGTGGATGCTGGGACAAGGGCTTGTCGTTTTATGGTGCAAGATATATTGGGTAATGTTTATAAACCTTTAGGAGATATTCATAATTATCCAGCTGGACTTTTGGCTACGGCTTTAAGTGTTGCAGGTTGGGGATATTTTCTTTATCAAGGTGCCATTGATCCTAAGGGAGGAATTTATACGCTTTGGCCTCTTTTTGGCGTGAGTAATCAAATGCTTGCGGGTATGGCTTTGCTTCTTGCTACAACTATACTTGTAAAAATGGGCAAGGCAAGATATACTTGGGTTACTTTAGTACCTGCGGTATTTGTCTTAGTGGCAACTCTGTATGGAGGAATTCAAAAAATTATGCCTTATGAAGAAGGCAATAAAGTAGCAAATGCGGTAAGTCATGTAGCCGCCGTTAGCATACAAAGTCAAAAAATTAAAGATTTAGAATTTAAATTAAATAATACTAAAGATGAAAAAGAAATTTCTACAATTAAAAAAGAAATTTCAATAGCCACTCAAAGTAAAGTTGGAAATTTACTTAATGCAATTCTTTGTGTGTTCTTTATGATAGCTACCTTGCTTGTTATAATTTCTTGTATAGGAATTTGCTTAGGTAAAATTAAAATTCCTCTTAAAGAAACTAAGTATATTAAGATTGATGAATTTCAAAAAATTTAAGTATTATTATGAAAAAGCCGAAAGGTTTTTTCATCCCTTGGTGGGACTTTCTAGTTATGATAAGTATTTAGAACACATGAAACAAAAACATCCAGGAAAAATTCCAAAAACCAGAGGGGAATTTTTCAAAGAATGTCTAGATAAAAAATATAATAGTGGCGGTTTAAATAAATGCTGATAAGCTTAAAGGATAAAGTTTTATCATACAAAATAAGCTTTAAGCATTTAAAAAGCCATGAATTCTTTTAAGTTCTTCAGTAATAGGCTTTTTCTTTCCATCTCTTGTAACACTTACGTAAGTTACTAAAGCCGAAGTTACATTAATGCAAGAAGTACAACCTTGAGAATCCACTCTTTGAGCTGTGACTTCTACTTCAACGCTGATTGAAGTGTTGCCCACATTTACAACTTTAGAGTAACAAGAAATTATATCACCTATAAAAACAGGTTCTTTAAAAACTACTTTATCCATAGAGATGGTTACAACGCGTTCAGGAGAAAGTTCTCTTGCTGCGATAGCTCCTGCTAAATCGATTTGTGAAAGTATCCATCCGCCAAAAATATTTCCTGCCGGATTTGTATCGCTTGGCATGGCTACAATTTTTAATTTTGGTTCTCCCATATCTCTCATTTTTACTCCTTATTTTAAAAAATGAATTATAATTAAAAAAGTTAAAAAGGAGAATAAAAGTATGAATAATTTTAAAGAAATAGCTAAATTGGTTAGAAAATACAAAGAAAGAAATAATGCGTTATATGAGTTTTTAGACAAAGAAGATGTGGGCGAGTATTTTAGATCTTTGATTTCTTTAAGCGAATTAAAACAAGATAAAACAACTATGCTAGCCATACTTAGGCGTTTGGTTGATTTAAAGGAAGAAAATTTAGTTCAAGAGTGGAAAAAAAACAACTTTAAGGAAGATAAGATTATAGAGTTAAAACATAAGTTCTATGAAGAGATTAGAAAGTTTTATGAAAAAGAACATCAAAATTTAATTAATGAAATAAAAGAGAAAAAGCTTTTAAATAATTTTTATCAGTCCATAATACAAGGAGTGCATAATATAGGTTTAATTATGAATATTTTTGAAATTTCTTGGACTAAAGAAATTATAGAAAAAAATAATAAAATTTTATCTACTCAATTTCCAAATTTAGATGATGCAATGGAATTTTTGCGTAAAAATCATTTATATCAAAAAACTTCAGAAGGAGAAATTTGTGAGCGAAGTTATGGTGTTTTAGTTAGAATAGGAAATTTATGGAAATTTGTTCCTTATGCGAGATTTTTCGAGAATGAAATTTTAAAATTAGAATTTGCTTTTGAAAATATGATTGATCAGCTTAAAATATTTGCTAGCAACGAAGAGGAAAAAGCTTATATAGAATATTTTGAAAAGTTAAAATTAGCGTTTTGCGAAAAAGATGAAGATAGAGTTATAAAAGCTTGGCAAGAGGCTGAATTTGCTTGGATGAAAGTAAAATCACCTTTACAAGTGGGACATCCTTTAGAATATTATGAAGATAATTATACTCATGCGGTGGCATTAGAATGGGATATAAGAATAGAAGATGAGAATGATTTTGATGTTTTGAAATTTGGTAGTGAGATTAAGGAAAGTTTTGAATATGTTTATAAAAATATAGGACTTGAAGATTGTGACTTGGAAAAAGAAGTTTTATCTAATATAGAAAAAACTCAACTTTATATTTGCACTCCAATGATATTTTATGGTGCTGAACTTAAAGGTTTATTTTCAGCTCAAGTCGTTCCAAATGATGAGTTTGTAAGTTCTAAGGCGGGTAAAAAAATATTTGCCTTTATAAATTTTGTATATGAAAATGCCAAAACAAAGCCTTTTATGAAAATTTCTAGCGAGGTTTTTGATAAAGAATTTTTGGATTTTGGAAGGAATATTTTATTTTATCAGGAAAAAATTTGGAAAAGGGTTTATGAAGTATCGACCATAGGCCATGAATTTGGTCATATATTTTTTATTGCTAATGATACTGAAAAAACAATGAATCAGAGTGGTTTTTTTAAAAATATAGAAGAATATAAAGCTACTACAGGTGGACTTATAAATTTCTTTTATCATGAACAAGATGACTTGATAATGCCTGTTTTTCATGAACTTATAAAAAGGGCTATTGGACTTATTTCTTGGCAAAGGGTTGATGAAGTTAGACCTTATTATACAGAAGGACTTATTCATCTTAGTTTGCTTTTTGAAAGTGAAGCATTGATTTTTGAAAATAATAATTTGAAGATAAATTTTGATTTAGGGCATTATGAAAAATTTAAAGAACTAACTTTAAAAAATTATCATGAATTGGCAAAACACTATGCTTTAAGACTTGATGCAAAAGAGTTTTTAAGTAGATTTTGTGAAATTGAAGATGATATTTTTCTTCCTATTATGCCTAAGTGTAAAGAATTTGTTAAATTTTATTATGATTTATACGAGAAAATTGGTAATGAAATTGATAATAGCGGAGAATTTGAAAGATATAAGAAAAAATAATAAAGTTTTTTGAAAAAAACTTAAAAAAAGCTGTTTTTTACTTGATATTGTTTTTTAAATATGCTAAAATTAGGCGTTTCAATTAAAACAAAGGAGCTTTTATGACTAAAGCAGATTTCATTTCATTAGTTGCTCAAACAGCTGGGCTAACAAAAAAAGACGCTACTACTGCTACTGATGCAGTTATTTCTACTATTACTGATGTTTTAGCTAAAGGTGATAGCATCAGTTTTATTGGTTTTGGTACTTTTTCAACTCAAGAAAGAGCTGCTAGAGAAGCTAGAGTACCAAGCACAGGAAAAACAATTAAAGTTCCTGCTACAAGAGTTGCAAAATTTAAGGTAGGTAAAAACCTTAAAGAAGCTGTTGCAAAAGCAAGCAACAAAAAGAAAAAATAAAACTTCGGCTAGATAAATTCTAGCCTTCTTTCTTGATTGATTCGGATATTTTGCATCTTTTATTTACTTTATTTTTTTAAACTTTTATAAAACTATCATTATTAAATAAAAAAGGATATTAAAATTATGAAAGTACATGAAAAAGTAAGTGAGCTTATAGGAAATACTCCCATTATACATTTGAAAAAATTTGGTATCAATGTTTTTGCTAAATGCGAATTTTTAAATCCTAGTCATTCTATAAAAGATAGAGCAGCTTTTGAAATGATTAAAGATGCTTTAGATAGTAAAAAAATTAATCAAGATACTACAATAGTTGAAGCAACTAGTGGGAATACTGGAATTTCTTTGGCTATGATTTGTGCAGATTTGGGACTTAAATTTATTGCTGTAATGCCTGAATCTATGAGTTTAGAAAGAAGAAAAATGATAACACTCTTTGGCGCTAGGTTAGAATTAACTCCTGCAAATTTAGGAATGAAAGGAGCGGTTGATAAAGCAAATGAAATATTGTTAAATACTCCAAATTCTTTTATGGTTTCTCAATTTGAAAATATTTCAAATAAAAATGCGCATCGTAAGAATACGGCTTTAGAAATTTTAAGAGATTTGGATAATGAACTTGATATTTTTGTAGCTGGTTTTGGAACTGGCGGTACTATTAGTGGAGTTGGGGAAATACTAAAAGAAAAATTAGAAAAAGTGCATATTGTTGGAGTCGAGCCTCTAAATTCTCCATTGCTTAGCAAAGGTGAAGCGGGAAGCCATAAAATACAAGGAATAGGGGCGAATTTTATACCTGCTATTTTAAATAAAGAAATTATAGATGAAGTGATCACGGTAAGTAATGAAGATGCTATAAATACAGCCAAAGAACTTGCCAAAAGTGGTTTAATGGTGGGTATATCAAGTGGAGCAAATGTATTTGCCGCAAGTATGCTAGCAAAGAAATTTCCAGATAAAAGAATTTTAACTATGCTAAACGATACGGCTGAAAGATACCTCTCAACTGATCTTTTTGCTTAAGTATAATTATTGAGAATTTAGAAAAATTCTAAGTTCTCTTAAAATTTCTTGTGGATTTAAATCACTAATTTCTTTATAAAAATGACCTTTTTCATCAATAAGATAAAGCATATTGCTATGTGCTATAGAATAACCCATAAAAGAATCATTTAGATCTATTTTTTGATATTGAACATTATATTGTTTTGTTATTTTTTGAAGAGTTTTTTCATCTTTTGCAATTAAAGCATCTGCTTTTGGGTAAAAGTATCGTAACCATTCGTTTGTATTACTTAAGTTATTATCTCTATTTAGATCTAAAGAAATAAAAAGAAGGTGAGTCTTAGGATTATTGATTTGCTTTAAGGCTTTGCCTACTAAACTAAGAGTTGCCGGACAAACATCAGGGCAATAAGTGTATCCAAAATAGATAATAAGCTTATCTCCTTTAAAATCTTTTAGGGTGGTTTCCTCTTTTAAATCTGATTTCAAGATAAAATCATAAGAATTTTGATGATTTTTAATAAAAAATATTACACCTAAAATAATGGCAACTATAACTATAAACAAAATAATATTTTTTTTCATTTTTTTAGCTCAAAATCAAAATAAAACCCTATGGGTTTATTATTATCCATAAATTCTACCCTAAAACGCATAGTATCTAAAACACAAGTAGCAAGAACTATTTTGCTTTCATAGTCTGTTAAATTTAATCGATGTATTTTAGGCTTAATTTCACCCATATACATATTTAATCCATAAATTTTAATTCCTAAGTTGTTATAATTTCCTAGATTTACAATCTTTAGATTTGTAACATCTAAAGATTGTAAGGGTTTGGGATTTAGGGAAATTAAGACTTCTTTATTATTAAAACTATATGTGCAGTCTTTAACATTAAGATCGCAAGTCAATGGGGTGGAAAAATCAGCTTTTGTTATTTTTTGAGAATCTTTTATTATATAAAAATCAAAAATAATATATAAAGTAGCAATAACAAAAGCAAAAGCTAGGATAAAAATAATTTTTCTCATTAATTAAAATTCTTTAGAATCAATATTTTTTAACTCTATGGTTTTGTGATTATTAAATTTTAAATCTAACTTTACCTTCGTATCTTTAATAATAGGTTTTTTTAGTTTTAAAAGCATTATATGGTAACTTCCTGATTTAAGTTCTGTGCTTGAATGAGCTTTTATAATAATTTCAGGAATTTTTTGCATCATCATTTTTCCATCTTTATGTATATGTGTATGCAGTTCACTTGCTTCACTGATATCGCTTTTGACACCTATTAAAGCAATATCTTTATCAGTATTATTAAAAATGGTAAGAAAAATAGCACTATTTTGCGCATGAGGTGGAGTTTGTTTTACAAAGGCATTTTTTACCTCTATATCATTAACAGCCCAAAGATTTACAGCAAAAAGAGCGCCTAAGAGAAGAATTTTTTTCATATTGCATCCTTATTTTTATAACATTAAACATTTGTTCATTATATCAAAAAATATTTTTATTTGAATATAAATTTTTTAAAATCTTTCAATGTGTGTTACCTGTTTGAAAATTTTTTGCATAGTAACATCACAATCAAAGAAAAAACCAGTTGGAGTATTATTGTCTAAAAATTCAACCCTAAATCTAGAATCATTGGTAATACTTCCATCTATAAAATTTATAAGAATATCACCATTAACTATATAAATTTAGGAATTTAAACTATAAATTTTAATCTTTAAATTAGAATAATGAGGAGAATTTTTAATTTTTATAGTAGTTTTATTGAAAATTTTTATAGGTTTTGGGTAGGCTGAAACTTCAATATTTTTTTTATTAAAAGAAAAACACAATCTTGTAAATTTAAGTCACAAGCTAGATCTTGGCATGTATTTAAGCTAAATATACTTTCTTTTTATCATATAATACATAAAAAGCTAAAAACAAAATGCCTAAAAAGATATTTCTATAAAAAATTTCTTACCACCATAGACAACCTTTTAAAACAAGCCTTTATGATTTATTAAAAATAATATCATAAATAAGGTCACATTATTAATATAATTAATATTTTTTAAGAAAAAAAATATTATAATCACAAACATTTTTGACTTAAAAAATTTTGAAATACCTAAGGAAAAACATTGTTAAAACGACTTACTTTATTAATTACACTTTCTTCATTGATGTTGCATGCCTCAGATCTTGTTAAAATTTATCTCAATCAAGGATTAGATGCTGTTGGCGTAGCGATTGAAAAAGAATTAACTCAAAAGGATTTTTGGTTAAGTGAAATAGGAGATAAAAATATTTCACTCGGATATTATGATGATAATGTTGCTATCGTGCTTGCAAATAAAACAGATAAAATTCTCCGTGTTTATTCTTACGAGGATGGAAAAATAAGAAAAGATTTTGAACAAAAAGAAATAATAACTGGATTAATGGGTGATAAAAAAATAGAAGGAGATTTGAAAACGCCAGTAGGTTTTTATGAGTTAGGCCGTAAGTTTAACCCAGGTGATCCTTATTATGGTCCCTTTGCTTTTGCTACAACTTATCCAAATTTACTTGATAAAGTACAAGGAAAAACAGGTGGTGGTATTTGGATCCATGGCTATCCTTTAGATGGTTCTAGACTTGATGAATTTAAAACAAGAGGGTGTATTGCTTTATTTAATAACAATTTGGAGAAATTTGCACAAGTTGTGCAAGACAAAAAAGTTTTTGTTATGACAGAAGAAAAAGAAAAAATTAGAGCTAAAAAGGATCAAATAGCTAGTTTATTGGCTGATCTTTTTACATGGAAGCTAGCTTGGACAAATAGTGACATTAATACCTATTTAAGTTTTTATGATGAGCAAGAATTTAAACGTTTTGATAAAATGAAATTTGAACAGTTTGCTTCCATGAAAAAATCTATTTTTTCTCGTAAAGAAGATAAAAAGATTAAATTTTCAGATATTAATATCAGCCCTTATCCGAATTTAGAAAATGAAACTATGTATAGAATTTCATTTTATGAGGATTATTACACTAAAAACTATCAGTTTAGAGGCGATAAAATTTTATACGTTAAGATAGATAGTAAAGGTAAAATGAAAATTTTAGCAGAGCAATAAATGTCTTTAATAAAAATTGATCAAAAAGCTTATGAATATAATTTAAGACATATTGCTAAAAAAATAGGGAGTTTTCAAAGATTAATTTGTGTTTTTAAAGATAATGCATATGGACATGGAGCTAAGCTTTTAGCTCCATTAGCTAAAAATTTAGGAGTTTCTTTTGTTGCTGTTAAGAGTGAAGAAGAAGCTCAAGAAATCGAAGAATTTTTTGAGAATATATTAATACTATCACATCGTCCTCATGGTAATGAAAATTCTCGATTTATTTATGCTTTAAATGATATTTCCCAAGTAAAAAAATACAAGCAAGATATAAAAATACATCTAAAAATAGATACAGGCATGCATCGCAACGGAATTTGTGTAGAAAATTTAGAGCATGCTATAAATCTTATTCGAAGTAGTGATTTAAAACTTACTGGAATGTTTACACATTTTGCTAGTGCAGATGAAATGGATGGAAGTTTTTTTGTTCAAAAAGAAAATTTTCAAAAAGCTAAAAAGATAGTAAAAAAATATTTTTCAAATTTATTATTTCATTCGCATAATTCTGCAGCATTATTTAGAGGGAAAATTCCTGAAGATGAATATTGTAGAGTTGGGCTTGTTCAATTTGGATATGGGGAATCAAATTTAAAAAGAGTTTTAAGTTTGTATGCTCATAGATTAAGTCAAAGGATTTTACAAAAAGGACAGAGTATAGGATATGGAGGCATTTTTACTGCTGCAAAGGATATGGAAGTAGCAACTTATGATTTGGGTTATGCTGATGGTCTTTTCCGTTACAATGGAAAAGGGGAGTTAGTGCTTGGAAATGGAAAAGTAATACTTGGAAAGATGTCAATGGATAGTTTTTCTTGTGAAAATTCTGGTGAGGAAATTTGCGTGTTTAAAGATGCTGATATTTGGGCTGATTTTTTTCATACTATTAACTATGAAATTTTAGTAAAATTAAACCCTAACATTCAAAGAGTTCTAGTATAAACATGTTTAATATAGTTTTAGTTCACCCTAGAATACCGCAAAATACAGGTAGTATAGGTAGAATGTGTTTTAATGCTGGTTTTAAACTTCATATTGTTAAACCAACTGTTTTTGATATTTCTCAAAAGGCTGTTAGAAGAGCAGGACTTGATTACTGGGATAAATTAGAGCCTATTATTTGGGAGAATCTTGAAGAATTTTTAAATGAAAATATGATTTATAAAAATCGCTTTTTTTTCGCAACAACTAAGAGTCAAAAAGCTTATTTTGATGCAGAATTTCAAAAAAATGATTTCTTATTCTTTGGAAGTGAGAGTTATGGCTTACCTATGGAATTAATGCAATTAAATTGGGAAAATGCTATAACTATACCTATGAAATCTTATGGAAGAAGTTTAAATTTAGCTACAAGCGTTGGTATAATCTCTTATGAAGCTTTAAGACAAAATTTTAGCAATTTTGTTTCTTAAAAGTTTCAAATTTACACAATAACTTAAAACAAATAAAATCATAAAGTCCTTTTTATAAAAATTATGTTAAAGTAAAATTTAGATTATTTTTTGAGGAGTTTGGATGAATTTAGATATTATACTAGATTTTGCCAATAAAGCGTCTGATATTATAGCTAATAAGATTGTCCCAAATACAGACATTATTATGGTAGTTTTACTTATTGTTTGTGGGCTTTATTATAGTTTTTTAACTCGCTTTGTTCAGTTTCGTATGTTGAGTTCTGTATTTAAAATTCTTACAGAAAAAAACGAAGGACACACTAAAGAACATATTTCACCTTTTCAAGCATTGATGATCTCAACTGCTTCTAGAGTTGGTATAGGAAATATCGCTGGAATTTCTTTGGCATTGGCTACAGGTGGAGCTGGTGCTTTATTTTGGATGTGGGTTATGGCATTTTTTGGTGGTGCCTCAGCATTTGCTGAAAGTACCTTAGCTCAAGTTTACAAATCAAAAGATGATACAGGCGGGTTTAAAGGTGGTCCAGCTTATTATATAAAAAAAGCCTTAGGCTCACATTTTTTTGGAGCTTTTTTTGCTTTTATTCTTATTATTACTTATGCTTATGGATTTAACGGACTTCAAAGTCAAACAATGACTTCGTCTTTTAAAGTTTATTATGATATGTTTAATCCAAATGCTGCTGTAGATTTTGCATCAAGTTCTTGGCCAATGATTATTGGTATTGTTTTAACTATTTTTGGTGCATGGATGTTTTTTTCTCACCATACTAAAATAGGTAAAATTAGTTCTTTAATTGTTCCTTTTATGGCTTTAGCTTATGTTTTACTTGCCGTGATTGCTGTTTTAATGAATTTTGATAAAATTCCTTCTGTGGTTCATATGATTTTACAAAGTGCTTTTGATTTTAAAGCGATTTTTGGTGGTTTTGCTGGTTCTGCTTTAGTTATAGGGATTAAAAGAGGACTTTTTTCAAATGAAGCAGGTATGGGCTCGGCACCTAATGCAGCTGCAGCAGCTTTGACAAGTCATCCAGCTAAACAAGGTGTTATACAAGCCTTTTCAGTTTTAATTGATGTTGTTGTTTGTACAAGTTCTGGATTTTTAGTTCTTTTTTCTATGGCATATTTAGGACTTGGAGAAAGTAAAATCGATGGTGGAATGCCTTTAGTTCAAGAAGCTATGCGTGAGTATTATGGTAGCTTTGGAATCCATTTTATTACTATAGCTATTGTTCTTTTTGCAATAACTTCTTTAATAGGAAATTATTATTATGCTCAAGCTAATGTTAAATATTTAACAAATTCCAAATTTGTAATGAATTTGTTTAGAATTACAGCTGTAGCTATGATTTTTATAGGCTCGCAAATGAATTTAAAACTTGCTTGGAATTTGGCTGATTTGACTATGGCTTTCATGGCAACGACAAATATTATATCTTTATTGCTTTTAGGTGGTATAGTAAATAAAGTTTTAAAAGATTTTAATACGCAACAAAAATCTGGTATAGATCCTAAATTTAACGCTAGTAAACTTGGAATTAAAAACGCTGAATGTTGGGATTAAAATTCATAAGCCTTAATGGCTTATGAATGATTTAAAACCTTGTTTAAAAATTCTCTCAATCTTTCATTGCTAGGATTTTCAAATACTTCTTTAGGGCTTGCATCAACAGCAATTTTTCCTTTATCCATAAAAAATATACGATTGGCAACATTTCTAGCAAAACCCATTTCATGGGTTACCACAAGCATAGTTAAACCTTCTTTTGCAACATCTTTCATAATGCTTAGAACCTCGCCTATCATTTCAGGATCTAGAGCTGAAGTAGGCTCATCAAATAAAATAACATCAGGATTCATCATCAAGCTTCTAGCAATAGCTATGCGTTGTTTTTGTCCACCAGAGAGCTTATGGGGCATTATATTTTCTTTGTCTGCTAAACCCACCTTAGCAAGAAGTATTTTTGCTTTTTTTATGGCTTCTTCTTGACTTAAAATTCCTGTTTTAATGGGCGTTAAACATAAATTTTCCATAACATTTTTATTAGCAAAAAGATTAAAATGCTGAAATACCATGCTAACTTTTTGCCTGATCTTATTAATATCAATTTCTTTATCAAGTATGTTTTGCTTATTGATTAAAATTTCCCCACTATCAGCTACTTCTAAGCGATTGATGCAGCGTAAAAATGTACTTTTTCCTCCTCCACTTGGACCTATGATAGCTATTACATCGCATTTTGAGATTGTAGTGTTAATATTTTTTAAAACTTCTAATTCTCCATATTTTTTTTGTAAATTTTTAACTTCAATCATTTTTATTCATCCTAAGTTCAAGTTTTTTTGCAAAATAACTAAAAATTTTTACACTTACGTAATAAACAAGTCCAGTGAAAATAATAGGTTTTGGATTGTAAAGTACGGCTTGCAAGCTTTGACTTTGCATGGTAATATCAACAACACTAATAAATCCTACAACAGAAGTTTCCTTAAATAAAGAAATAAATTCATTAGCTAATGCAGGTAGAATGTTTTTAGTAGCCTGAGGAAGAATAATTTCTTTCATTGAAGTTTTGTAATCAAGTCCCATTGCTCTTGCAGCTTCCATTTGTCCTTTATCCACACTATTAATGCCACTTCTTACAATTTCTGCTATATAAGCCGAGCTATTAAGTCCTAGTGCAAGAATGGCTGCATAAAGGTTATCTATAAAAGTAAAAATTACAAAAGCAAAAATCATCAATTGTAAAATTACTGGTGTTCCTCGTATAATGTCTATATATTCATCTATAATAAAATTAAGTGTTTTAAATTTAGAGAAGCGTAAAATAGCTAAGCTAAAACCAATAATCACTCCGATAATAACAGCACAAGCAGTTAATAAAAGCGTAATAAGATAACTTTTTAAATAAGCTTTTGCATTTTCTGTATAGCCATAGCTTACAACTCCACTAGGATCTTGAATTTTTAATATTTCTATCGGGAAAGAAAAATAGCCCCATAAAATAATAATAACAAAAAAAACAAAAATTCTTATATTTTTCTGATTCAATTTGTAAACCTTTTCAGAGAAATTATTTAAAAAAAGATTTTATAGAAATATCTTTGAATTTTCTCTAAAGATTTAAAAAAATGTGTTAGAATTTCCCAAAAATAAGGTTGTATTTATGGAAATTTTAGATTTCATTCTAATAGTTATTTTTGTGTTTTTAATGATTGTTTTGGTCATAGGATTCAATCATCAAATGATGCAAAAAAACAAAGAAAGAGAAGAAAGATTTAAAAAATATAAAAAAGGAGAACAAAATGAGTAAAAAAGTATTAATTCCATTGGCTCAAGGTTTTGAAGAAGCTGAATTTATAGGAATTGCAGATGTTTTAAAACGAGCAAGAGAATTAAATCCGGATTTGGAAGTTGTTATAGCTTCGCTAAATAGTGAGTTATTAGTAAAGGGTGCTAATGGCATTAGTATAAAAGCAGATTGTTCTATAGAGGATGTTGATATAGAAAATTTAGATGCCATTGCTTTGGCGGGTGGCTTTGAAGGTATGATGAATCTTAAGAATTCAAATATTATTTTAAATATCATTAAACAACTTCATAGCAACAATAAAATTGTTGCCGCAATCTGTGCTTCTCCTATAGTCTTAAATGAAGCAGGTGTTTTAGAGGGCGAGTTTGCTTGCTATCCTAGTTGTGAAGTTGGACTTAATGGAAATCGTGTTAATAAGGCTGTAGTTGTAAATAAAAATGTTATAACTTCAGCAGGTCCAGCTACGGCAATTCTTTTTGGTTTAGAACTAGCTAAAAAGTTATGCGGTGATGAAATTTATCAAAAATTATACGAGGGAATGTTGCTACCTCTGACAAAATAATTTAAATGGTAGTTTTTCTACCATTTAAATTAAAATAAAGCTTGAGGATTTTCTTTTTTTGTTTTTTCCTTAGGCAGTTCAAAACCTCCAAGCATATGAAAATGCAAATGAAAAACTTCTTGTCCGCTATTTTTTCCACAGTTTGTTACCAAGCGATATCCACTTTTATCTACGCCTAAAAGAACAGCTAGTTCTTGTATGAAACTTGTCATTTTGGCCATAAGTTCAGGATCAAATTCTTGAAAGTCTTTAAAATGTTTTTTAGGGATTATAAGTATATGTATGGGTGCTTTGGGTGCAATATCATGAAATGCTAGAAAATCGTCACTTTCAAGCACTTTATTGCATGGAAGTTTACCTTCAACTATGAGTTCAAAAATTGTTTTTTCTTGCATTATTTATCCTTTTTTATTGTTGGTTTGATACAATTATATCTTTAAAGTTTGGTTTTTATGCTGAATTTAAAATAGTTTTTAATAGAATTAGAACTTGAAATATTTTATTTTAAGGTAAGAAAATTGCAAAATTTTATAGAACAGATTCAAAAATGTGAGAATTTAAATGATTTGGAAGCCATTAGGATTTCCGTTCTTGGAAAAAAAGGTATTTTAACAGAAGGCTTTACAAAGCTTAAAGAGTTAGAAGATGAGGCGAAAAAAGAATTTGCTGCTAAACTAAATGCACAAAAAGAAATATTTAATGAGGCTTATTTAGCTAAATTTAAAGATTTGGAAAATCTTGCTTTAGAAGAAAGAATGAAACAAGATGCTTTAAATTTTAACTATTTTGATGAAAGTATTACAACAGGTGCCTTGCATCCTGTTATGAGCACCATGGATAAAATCATAGAGTATTTTATAGCTTTGAATTTTAGCATAGAAAAAGGGCCTTTAATAGAAGATGACTTTCATAATTTTGAAGCGTTGAATTTACCTAAATCTCACCCTGCAAGAGATATGCAAGATACCTTTTATTTTGATGATAAAAGGCTTTTAAGAACACAAACTTCGCCAGTGCAAATACGGACAATGCTTGCACAAAAACCTCCTATTAGGATGATAGCCCCTGGTGCTGTATTTAGAAGAGATTTTGATATTACGCATACTCCTATGTTTCATCAAGTTGAAGGCCTTGTAGTGGAAGAAGGGCAAAAGGTTAGCTTTGCAAATTTAAAAAGTGTATTGGAAGATTTTTTGCGTTATATGTTTGGAGATGTGAAAGTTCGTTTTCGTCCAAGTTTTTTCCCATTTACAGAACCTTCTGCTGAAGTTGATATTTCTTGTGTATTTTGCAAAGGAAAGGGTTGTAGAGTTTGCAAACATACAGGTTGGCTCGAAGTTTTAGGATGTGGAATAGTTGATCCTAATGTTTATAATTTTGTTGGTTATGAAAATGTAAGTGGCTATGCTTTTGGATTAGGAGTAGAGCGTTTTGCAATGCTTTTGCATCAAATTCCAGATTTAAGATCTTTATTTGAAGGTGATTTAAGATTATTGGAGCAGTTTAGATGATAATTACTAAAAGTTGGTTGAATGATTGGTTAGAACTTGAAGAAATAAGTTCAGATAAAATAGCTAAAACTTTAAATTCTATAGGTATAGAAGTTGATAGGGTTGGCGTTTTAAAGGCTCCAGATAAAGTTGTTGTAGGCTATGTTAAGGAAAAAATTAAACATGAAAATTCAGATAAATTAAGCATTTGTCAAGTTGATATCGGAAGTGAAACCTTGCAAATTGTCTGCGGTGCTGCGAATGTTGATGTAGGACAATTTGTAGCTGTTGCAACTAAAGGTGCTATCATGCCAAACGGTATGGAAATAAAAGAAGCAAAATTACGAGGAGTGGATTCTTGTGGTATGCTTTGTTCTAGTTTAGAATTGGGTTTTGAAAAAATCAATGAAGGAATTATGCTTTTAGATGAGAGTATAGGGAAATTAGAACTTGGGAGAGCTTTAAATACTTATGAAATTTTTAATGATGAGCTAATAGAAGTAGAACTTACTCCTAATAGGGGTGATTGTTTAAGTATTTATGGTATTGCTCGTGATTTAGCTACAGCTTTAAATTTAAATTTAAAAGAACCAAAACCATTCAAAGAAAGTGAAAATGTTTTGGGTATCGGTAGAATTTTGCGCTTAGCAGCTGAGAAAGAACTTAACGGACTTTATAATTATCGAGCTATAGAGCTAAAAGAAGAAATTCAAACAAATTTATTGCTTAGTTTAAGACTTGCTCAAATTGAAGGTTTGGGAAAAAATTCCATAGAAAATTTATTAAATTATGCAACGCATTCAACTGGTGTTCTTTTTAATGCTTATGATTTAAGTGGTTTTTCTGAAAAAGATGAAGAATTTACCATCAATTTAAGCAAGCAAATGCATGGAGAAACAAAAGTATCTTACAAAGATAAACTTTTAAGCTTTAGCGGAATTTTCCAAAATAATGAAAGTAGATGCAAAGATGATTCTAAAATAATTATTATTGAGGCTAATTATACCGATCCATTGGTAATTGCAGATGCTAAAATATATCATAAAGATCAAGATGAAAAAATGCTTTATAGAAGTTTTAGGGGAAGTGAGCCTAAATTAAATTTAGGAATGGATTTTTTACTTAGTATTTTTGAGCAGATTCCAAATCTTGTTATTTATAGTTCTTCTCAACAAATTTTAACCGACAAAGAATTACCAATCATACCAATAAGTATTGAAAGTATTGGCGATATAATAGGGCAAAATGTTGACAAAGATGAAGTATTAAAAATATTGAAAAAATTAGGTTTTGAACTCATACTTTCAGGCGAAGGGCTTATAAATGTTAAAGCACCTTTACATCGTCCTGATATTAAAAATTTATCAGATATTTGCGAGGAAGTTGTAAGAATTATAGGTATTGATAATATTGCTTCCAAGGGTTTAGAATTTGTAGAAAAAAATCGTTTAAATTTTACATATAAAAATTATATTGAGTTTTTAAATTTAAGGAAAAGAGCAGTAGCTAGTGGTTATTTTGAAAGCTTACATTATGTTTTAGACAATGAAGAAGAACTTAAAAAATTGGGTTTTGATTCTGTTAAATTAAAACTAATCAATCCAATTACAGCAGAACTTAATACTTTAAGAACAACCCTTTTAAATCATTTATTGAATGCAGCAAGTTTAAATGCAAAAAATTCTAAAAAAATTATTAAACTTTTTGAACTAGGGGTTGTTTTCAATGTCAATAATCAAGAATTAAATCGTATCGCATTTATCCATTCTGGCTTAAAAGAAGAAGCTAAAATTTCTAATAAGGCAAAACCTGAATCGGTGCAATTTTATGATTTTCTTTTAGACATTAAAAATATTATAGGCGATTTTAAACTAAAATCATCAAAATATAATATTTTAAGCCCTTATGAACAAGCAGATATTTATCTATCGGATATTAAAGTAGGTTTTATAGGCCGTTTGCATTTAAAAATAGAAAATGAGAGGGATTTGCCAAAAACATATATTTGCGAACTTGATTTAGATTTAATTAAGCAAGATTTTAAAATAGCTAAGCCTTACTCCAAATTCCCAGCTATCACTAGAGATCTTAGCGTGTTAATACCTAAAGGTTTTGAATACAATCAGATTAAAAATTGTATCGAAGAATTGAATTTAGAAATACTTGAAAATTTTCGTTTAGTTGATATTTATAGTGATGAAAACCTTAAAGAATTTTATAGCATTACTATGAGTTTTTCTTTTAGAGATATAAATAAAACTCTAGAAGATAATCAAGTAAATGAATGCATGGGTAAAATTTTAAATACTCTTAAAAATTTAGGTCTTGATTTAAGATGAAAATTTACAAATTGCAAACCTCTATAAATGCTATACTTGAAAATATAGCAGCAGATAAAAGCATATCTCATCGTTTTGCTATATTTTCGCTTTTAACACAAGAAGAAAATAAGGCTCAAAATTATCTCTTAGCTCAAGATACTTTAAACACTCTTGAAATTATAAAAAATCTTGGAGCTAAAATTGAACAAAAAGATTCTTGCGTCAAAATTATACCCCCTAAAGAAATTTTATCTCCAAATTGTATTTTAGACTGTGGAAATTCAGGAACCGCTATGCGTTTGATGATAGGATTTTTAGCAGGAATTTCTGGTTTTTTTATTTTGAGTGGAGATAAGTATTTAAACAATCGTCCTATGAGAAGGATAAGCAAACCACTTACTCAAATAGGCGCTAGAATTTATGGAAGAAATGAGGCAAATTTAGCTCCACTTTGTATAGAAGGTCAAAAATTAAAAGCTTTTAACTATAAAAGCGAAATTTCTTCAGCTCAAGTTAAAACAGCTATGATTTTATCTGCTTTTAGAGCTGATAATATATGCACTTTTAGTGAAATTTCTCTTAGTCGAAATCATAGTGAAAACATGCTAAAGGCTATGAAAGCTCCAATAAGGGTTAGTAATGATGGCTTAAGTCTTGAAATAAGTCCTTTAAAAAAACCTTTAAAAGCTCAAAATATAATCATTCCTAATGATCCTTCTTCGGCTTTTTATTTTGTTTTAGCAGCTATTATTTTGCCTAAATCTCAAATTATTTTAAAAAATATTTTACTTAATCCTACTCGTATAGAGGCGTATAAAATTTTGCAAAAAATGGGCGCCAAACTTGAAATGACAATAACTCAAAATGATTTTGAAACTATTGGTGAGATCAGGGTGGAGTCTAGCAAGCTTAATGGCATAGAAGTTAAAGATAATATCGCTTGGTTGATAGATGAAGCGCCTGCTTTGGCTATAGCTTTTGCTTTGGCTAAGGGTAAATCTAGTTTAATAAATGCTAAAGAATTACGCGTTAAAGAAAGCGATAGAATTACTGCGATGGTTGAAAATCTAAAGCTTTGTGGTGTTGAAGCTAGAGAACTTGATGATGGTTTTGAAATAGAAGGTGGATGCGAACTAAAATCTTCAAAAATTAAAAGCTATGGAGATCACCGTATTGCTATGAGTTTTGCTATTTTAGGTTTGCTTTGTGGAGTTGAGATTGATGATAGTGATTGTATAAAAACTTCTTTTCCAAATTTTATAGAGATTTTATCAAATTTAGGAGCTAGGATTGATTATTGAATTAGCAAAAAACTATGGTTTTTGTTTTGGTGTTAAAAGAGCTATTAAAAAAGCAGAACAAATAAAAGATGCCGCAACTATAGGTCCTCTTATTCATAATAACGAAGAAATTTCTCGTTTACAAAAAAATTTTAATGTCAAAACTTTGGAAAATATAAAAGCTTTAAGCAATGAAAAAAAGGCTATTATAAGAACTCATGGTATTACAAAGCAAGATTTAGAAGAATTGAGAAAAAAAGATATAGAAATTTTTGATGCCACTTGTCCTTTTGTTACAAAGCCACAACAAATTTGCGAGCAAATGAGCAAGGAGGGTTATGAAGTTGTTATTTTTGGAGATGAAAATCATCCCGAAGTTAAAGGAGTAAAAAGTTATGTAAGCACAAAAGCTTATGTAGTTTTGGATAAAAAAGAGCTTCAACATATAAAACTTCCTAATAAAATAGCTGTAGTAAGCCAAACAACTAAGAAGCCTGAACATTTTATGGAGATAGTAAATTTTTTAATACTTAAAACCAAAGAAGTAAGAGTTTTTAATACTATATGTGATGCAACTTTTAAAAATCAAGATGCTATTAAAGAACTCTCGCTTAAAAGTGATGTTATGGTTGTTGTAGGGGGTAAAAACTCAGCCAATACAAAACAACTTTTTTTGATTGCAAAAACTAATTGTGAAGATAGTTATCTAATTGAAACCGAAGAAGAGTTAAAAAAAGAATGGTTTTTAGATAAAAAACATTGTGGTATTAGCGCAGGCGCTAGTACTCCTGATTGGATCATACAAAAAGTTATCGCCAAAATAGAAAATTTTAAAATTAATTAAAAAATGTTTTCAATATAGAATAAAAAAGTCAAAAATTTAAAAAAAATTAATAAAAATAAAAAAACTTAACACTAATTAAAGAAAAATAAGGTAAAATCAATCAATTTCTAAAAATTATTTTAAAGGACCATAATGAGCGAGGTGAACAAAAAAGTTCAAGGCGGCGTAGATGATTATCTTGAGGAAGAAGATTTTGGACTGCTTTTAGAGGCTTTCGATAAATCAAGAGAAGAGACTACAACAGAGGGTGTGATTGTAGAGATTAAAAATGATGAAGTTTATGTAGATATAGGCAAAAAATCTGAAGGTATTTTAGCTCTTAGTGAAATACAAGATGATAATTCTAAGCTATTATTTAATGTAGGCGATAGTATTAAAGTTGCTGTTATGGGTTCTCGTGGTGGCAGATCTTTACTTTCTCATAAAAAAGCTTTGAGAAAAGAAAAAGTTATTGAATTTATTAAAAACTATCAAGAAAATCAAGATGATATTTTTACCGTAAAAGTAGTTGGAAAAAATAAAGGCGGATTGATAGTTGTTGATGAAAATGATGTTGAATTTTTCTTGCCAAAATCTCAATATGGCTTCAAAGAAACAAATAACATTATAGGCAAAACGTTTAAAGTTAAAATTATTAAAATCGACAAAGATGAGCAAAGTATCATTGTTTCTCGTAAAAAAACTTTAGATGAGGAGAGAAGAAAACGCAAAGAATTGATCAATAATGTAGCACAACAAGAAGATTTAATTGAAGGTATTGTGAAAAAAATTACCACCTATGGTATGTTTGTAGATGTAGGAGGTGTTGATGGCCTTGTTCATTACAGCGAAATTTCTTACAAAGGACCTGTAAATCCTGGAACACTTTATAAAGAGGGCGATAAAGTTCCAGTTAAAGTTATAAAGTATGATAAAGAACGCAAACATTTATCCTTATCTATAAAAGCGGCTTTACCTGATCCATGGAGTGAGATAAAAGATACTCTTGATGTAGGTGATACCATTAAAGTAATAGTATCAAATATAGAGCCTTACGGTGCTTTTGTGGATTTAGGAAATGATATAGAAGGATTTTTACATATCAGTGAAATTTCTTGGGATAAAAATATTAAAAATCCAAAAGATTATATCAATAAAGGCCAAGAAATTGATGTTGAAGTAATTGAAATCAATCCAAATGAAAGACGCTTAAGAGTTTCTTTAAGAAATTTACTTTCTAGACCTTTTGATGAATTTATGAAATCTTACAAAATTGCAGATGTGGTTGAGGGAGAAATTACCTCAGTAACTTCTTTTGGTGCGTTTGTTAGACTTGGCGGTATTGAAGGTTTGTTGCATAATGAAGATGCTTCTTGGGATAGAAATGATAAATGCAAAGACAAATTCTCTCAAGGGGATAAAATCAAAGTAAAAATTATCAAAATAGATGAAGAAAACCAAAAAATATCATTAAGCGCAAAAGAATTAAGTAGCTCTCCAGTTCAAGAATATGCCAAAATTCATAAAGTCGGCGATATTGTAAAAGGCGCTATCCGTGATATTAAAGATTTTGGCGTTTTTGTAGAGCTAAGTAAAAATGTTGATGCTTTAATTCATAAAGAAGATATAAGCACTTCTATGCTTGAAAATTTAAAAATTGGCAACGATATTGAAGCTGCTATAGTTTTTATTGATGAAAAGAAAAATAGAATTCGCCTAAGTGTTAAAAATCTTATTAGAATGAAAGAAAGAGAAGTTCTTAATGAAATCAATAATGATGATAAAGTAACCTTAGGTGATATCATTAAAGATCAACTAACTTAATGAAAAAATACTTTACAATAAGCATTTTGAGTATTTTATTACTCATTTTGCTTGCTGTTGTTTTTACATTACTTTGGCAATTTAAAGCTAATGTAAATTTCATTCCACAATTTGCTAAAGATACAAATACGCAGCCAAGCATTCAAGCTCAAAATCAAGATCTTTCATGGCAAGAAGAATTAGCAAAATGGCCTACAAGAGATTTTACCCCAGCAGCAGAAAAATTTACCTTATATTTTAATGTGGATACTAGCGAGCTTAAGGAGAAAAATAAATATTATCAACTTATAGTTGGAAAATATGATATTTACTCTATGTTTTGCTTAAGACAGACTTTAAATTCTTTTAATGTGAAGTATTTTCTTCTTAAATCAGGCGATAGTCCAGAAATCTTTTTGGATACAGGTAATGAAAAACTTATAGATGATATTATCAAAGAATTAAAAAAATATAAAATAAATACAGAAGTAAAGGAAATTTGGCTATGAAAAAAAAGATTATAGTATGTGATGCTATTTTGGATAAAGGTGTCGATATTCTAAGAAAAGCTGAAGATATTGAGCTTATAGAAGCTGCAAAAGTTCCAAAAGATGAACTTATGCAAATGCTAAGTGATGTTGAAGTTGCTATTACTAGAAGTTCTACGGATATAGATGTAAATTTCTTAAATCATGCCAAAAAATTAAAAGCGCTTGTGCGTGCTGGGGTGGGCGTAGATAATGTTGATATTCCAGAGTGTTCTAAAAGAGGAGTGATTGTGATGAATGTCCCAACTGCAAATACTATTGCCGCAGTTGAACTAACAATGGCACATCTTTTAACATCAGCTAGAAGCTTTGTCAATGCTCATAATTTTTTAAAAATTGAAAGAAAATGGGAAAGAGAAAAATGGTATGGCATTGAATTGATGAACAAAACGCTAGGGGTTATAGGTTTTGGAAATATAGGTTCAAGAGTGGCTATCCGTGCTAAAGCATTTGGTATGAAAATTTTAGCCTACGATCCGTATATTTCTGCTTCTAAGATTACAGATTTAGATATGGAGCAAGCAAAAAATTTGGATGAAATTTTAGAAAAAAGTGATTTTATTACCATTCACACACCAAAAACCAAAGAAACCAATGGTATGATAGGAAAGCAAGAAATTGCAAAAATGAAAGATGGAATAAGATTAATAAATTGTGCTCGCGGAGGATTGTACACAGAAGAGGCTTTATATGAAGGTTTAAAAAGTGGTAAAATAGCATGGCTTGGTATAGATGTATTCGATAAAGAACCTGCGACTAATCATCCTCTTTTAGACTTTGAAAATATTTCAGTTACTTCTCACCTAGGAGCAAATACTTTAGAAAGTCAAGACAATATCGCAAGAGAAGCTTGTGAGCAAGCGCTAAGTGCAGCACGAGGCGTAGCTTATCCTAATGCCTTAAATTTACCAATTAAAACTGAAGATTTACCACCTTTTGCGGCTCCTTATATAGAACTTGTTTCTAAAATGGCTTTTTTAGCTGTTCAAATTGATAAAAATCCGATAAAAAGTATTAAATTAGAGGCCGAAGGAATTATTGGCGAGTATGCAAATTCTATGCTAACCTTTGCAGCTGTTGGTGCTTTGGGTGGAATTTTAGGAGAAAAAATTAATTATGTTAATGCAGAATTTGTAGCCAAGGAAAAAGGAGTTGAATTATCTTGCGAAACTCTTCCAAATAGTGGTTATAATAATAAACTTAGCGTTAAAATTATCACCGAAAATTCAAATATCAGTGTTTCAGGAACAGTGTTTAATGAAAATGAACAACGTATAGTTGGATTAAATGGCTTTAAAACTGATTTTAAGCCAAAAGGGAAAATGATTATTTTTAAAAACAAAGACATACCAGGAGTTATAGCTAAAATCAGTTCTGTCTTGGCAGCTAAAAATATCAACATAGCTGATTTTAGGCTTGGCAGAGATGGTTTTGGGTATGCTTTGGCTGTTGTTTTGATTGATGAAAAAGTTCAAAAAGAAGTATTAGATGAACTAAAACAATTAGAGGCGTGTGTATTTGTCCAATATGTTGAAATTTAAAATTTTAATTATAGAAGATGATATAGATTTAAACGAGCTGCTTGTTTTAAAGTTAAAATCTAGTGGTTATGAAGTTATATCTTTAGTAGATTTTTTTGGAGTTGAAGATTTGCTTGATAATGAGCAAATCGATCTTTTAATAGTCGATAGAAATTTGCCAAGTGGAGATTCTTTAGAAAAAATTCAAGATTTAAGAGAGCAAGGATACAAAGAAGCAGTTATTTTTCTTACAGCCAAGGCTTTGCATCAAGATTTGCTCGAAGGCTTTGAAAGTGGTTGTGATGATTATGTTTGCAAACCTTTTGATTTTAATGAGCTTTTGCTTCGCATTAAAGCAATTTTAAAACGCCATAAAAAAGAAGAAGAAAAACTATCTTTTGGTGATTTTATTTTGGATTTACCCAATTATGAATTTTTTTATAAAAATCAAAAATTAGAAATCTCAAATCTTGACTATGAGCTTTTAAAATGTTTTTTTGAAAATCCAAATACCTTGCTTGCTAGACAATTTTTAAGCGAAAGTGTTTGGAAAGATGATACTACAAGTGATAAAACAATCAATATAGCTCTAACAAGACTTAGAAATAAATTTCCAAAACTAAAAGATCATATTATAAGTGTTAGGGGTGTTGGCTATAAATTATGCTAAAAACTAAAAATATTTTTATAGTTTTTTTTGTTGTATTGGCTTTGATTTTTGGGTTTATTTTTTATACTTTTACTAACTCTTATCTTAATTTCTTGCTTACAAAACAATATGAACAAAAAATCAAAAGCCTTGATGATGTTTTAAAATTTTCTCTCTTAGAGCATTTAAATGATGCTAATATCAAGGATTTTGCTAAAGATACTAGGGCTGATTTTATTATCCTAAACAATGATATGAAAATAAGTTCTGTAAAAAATCCTAATTTTTTTTCTAATCTTAAAGAAGGAGAAATTTTAAATTTTAATTCAAAAAAAATTCTTACTAAAAGCTTTATTTACAAAGGATATAAATATATTATTATTGTTTATCCTCGTTTTTTAGATTTAGAACTTTTTTGGACAAAAATAGCAATCGGTTTTGGAGTGTGCTTGCTGTTTGTTTTTATTTTAATGTTGTTGTTAGGTAGAAGAATAGAGAAAAATTTTAATAAAATTTTGGATTTTTTGGATTCTATAGGGGATCATAAAGTTGTTATATTAGAAAAAGGAATGTTTAAAGAATTTAATTTGCTAAATGAGAAACTTTTAAAAACTAAGGAGAAAATTCTAAAGAATACCCAAAAAAATAAAAAACAAAGCGATAAAATTACTTTAAAAAATACTCAGCTTGCTAGCGTGATTTCTGCTATTTCTCATGAGCTTAAAAATCCATTAAGCGTGATTGATCTTAGCTTAGAGATGCTAAAAGACGAGGAATTGGAAGATAAAAAATTAAAAAAGGAATTGCTAGAAAAAATTTCGCGCCAAAGCATTAAACTTAATGCTTTGACCCATAAGCTTAATTTTGTTTTTAATCTTAATAGTGAAGCCTTGCAAATGCAAGAATTTGATCTTTTTTCTCTGTGTGAAAAAATTACTAAAAACCCAGGCTTTGAAAGAGTTGTATTGCAAGGTAAAAGCACGAAAGTTAAGGCTGATGAATTTTTAATCGAGCAAGTGATTATAAATTTGCTTTCCAATGCTTTAAAATATAGTCAAAAAGAAGTCATTTTAACAGCAAGAGATCAAAAGATAATAGTCCAAGATTTTGGAAAAGGCATAGAAGAAGATAAAATAAAATTGATTACAAAAAAATTTTATAAAATTGATGTAAAAAGTGATAATTCTTTTGGTTTGGGACTTTTTTTAGTAAAGAAAATTTTAAATATACATAAAAGCTATCTTGAAATTTCTAGCACTTTAGGCTATGGTTCTAGTTTTAGCTTTAAACTCAGTCAAGGATAAAAAATGGCTCTTATAGATTTAATTGAAGCTTCAAAAAAATTTGGAGACAAAATAGTTTTAAATGAAGCAAATTTTAGTGCAAACGAGGGAGAAAAGATTGCTATTATAGGGAAAAATGGAGAAGGAAAATCTACTTTTTTAAAAACGCTTTTAGGCACACTTCCTTTAGATAGCGGTAGAGTAATAAGACAAAATGGAAAAAGCATAGCCATGCTTTCACAAACCGTTGATTTTAATGCAAATTTAAGTGTAAAAGAAGCTATCAAGCAAGAGCTTGCAGAAATTTACAATGCCTTAGAAGAATATGAAATACTGCATAAAAAATTAGAAGAAGATCCTAATAATAAAGATCATCTTAAAAAAATAGATACACTTATGACTTTGATTGATAGTAAAGATGCTTGGAATATAGAATCTAAAATAATACGCGTTTTAAAAGAATTTAGTTTGCTTGAGTATGAAAATCGCATTATATCTACTCTAAGTGGCGGAGAGATACGCCGCGTTGGACTTTGCATACTTTTACTAAAAAATCCTGATATTTTATTGCTTGATGAACCAACTAATCATTTAGATGTATATATGACAAGCTTTTTGGAAGAATTGCTAAAAAATTCAAAGATGTGTGTGATTTTTATTTCCCATGATAGATATTTTATTGACGCTATAGCGCACAAGTGTGTAGAAGTAGAGCAGGGTAAACTTAGTATTTTTAAAGGCGGATATGCAAACTATTTAGAGAAAAAAACACAAATTTTGCAAAGCCTTGCTAAGAGCCATGAAACTCTTTTAAAGCAATTAAAAAGCGAAGAAGAATGGCTTAGAAGAGGGGTTAAAGCAAGACTTAAAAGAAATGAAGGACGAAAAGAACGCATTTTTAAAATGCGTGAAGAAGCGAAAAAAAATCCCGGAGCAATCAAACGCTTAAAACTTGAAATTTCAAGAGCGGCTTTAAATTTTAATGGAGAAAAAACGATCAATCGTAAAAAAATGCTTTTTGAGCTTAAAAATATAAGCAAAAATATAAACAATAAAAATCTTTTTAAAGATTTTTCAACGCGTGTTTTACAAGGTGAACGCATAGCTATCGTAGGAAGAAATGGTTGTGGAAAATCGACATTGTTAAAAATTCTTATAGGGCAAATAAAACAAGATAGCGGTGAAATAAAACGCGGAGAGCTTAAGATAGGATATTTTGATCAGGCTAGAAGCTTGGTAAATTCTGATAAAAGCTTGCTTGAAATTTTTTGTCCCAATGGAGGAGATAGGGTTGAAGTTCGTGGTAAAAATATGCATGTTTATGGATATTTGAAAAATTTTTTATTTCCTAAGGAATTTTTAGATAAAAGCGTAGCTCTTTTAAGTGGCGGAGAGAAAAATCGCGTTGCTTTAGCCTTGCTTTTTACTAAAGAATATGATGTTTTGATTTTAGATGAGCCAACTAATGATCTTGATATAGCTACGATTAATATATTAGAAGAATATTTACTCAGTTTTGAAGGGGCTATTTTGCTAGTATCACACGATAGATATTTTGTTGATAAAATCGCAACAAAACTTTATACTTTTGAGGGAAATGGATATATAAATATTTTACACACTCTTTATACTGAATATCTTGAAAATGAAAAAGAAATTGAAGAATTGGATAATTTTGCTTTAGAGCTTCAAACCCAAGAGCAAAATAATAACCAAAAAGAAAAAAGCTCTAAAAAATTGAGCTACAAAGAAAATGAGATATTAAAAAACCATCCTGAAAAAATAGATTTTTTAGAGCAAAAGATAGCTAAATTAAATCAAGATTTATCCGATCCAAATGTATATCAAGAAATAGGTATTAACAAGCTTTATCAAGAACTTGAAGTAATGCAAAAAGAACTTGAAATTCTAGAAAATGAGTATTTTTTAGTATTAGAGAAAAGCGAGAATTTATAATTAAAAAAAATTTTATATTTTTTTACTCTATGGAGCGGGAAACGAGATTCGAACTCGCGACCCCAACCTTGGCAAGGTTGTGCTCTTCCCCTGAGCTATTCCCGCAAAAAATAAGTGGCGCCCGAGGTCGTAGTGTGATTTATAGTTAAAATACCTAAAATAACATACTTTAAAAATTAATAATACAAATAACATATACTTTAACATATACTTTTTAAATAATAAAATTTTTCAAATATAGAAATTCAATAGAAAGGAGAGAAGTTTAGTTAAAAAGTTTGTTGGGTAAGCCACAAGGAGAAATTCACCCCCAAAGGGGCAAGGCTAATAAGCCTTGACAGTAATTATACAAATTAGTATAATTATAAGTATGAGTCGTGTCATAATAGTTCACCCCCTTTCTAGGGTGTGATTATGCCACAGGGTTGCAGCCTTGTGGCAAAACCCTTAATGCAATTATACCAAACAAACTCTTTAACTTCTGAAACAATTTATGAAAGATTTTTGTATAAGTTTTAATATTTTATATGAAAATTTAGGTGTAAGCTATAAACAAAAAGCCTTTCGAGCTAGCTAAGAATACTTGGCTTTAGTTAGGAACCTCCTACTTCTAAGCGTTAGCGAAAGTAGGAGTAATTCACAGTTTTCATTGTTTTAAAATTTTTCTCTTTGTTATTAATAGATAATTTCGATATATCATATCTATCCCAAAAGATAAGCTCTAAAGGGCGTTGTAAAAAATGATAAGTTAAGCTTATAAAAATAATCAAAGCTATAAGCACACCACAAGGTATATAAAATCTTTTAAGTTTGTAAAAAGGTTTTTTCATGGATGCTCATATTTATTTTAAATTAGCTTTTTCTAGCATTTTATTGTCCCAACCTTCTGGTAAATCTTTTATGCTTGGATAATAAGGGCGTAAAAGTTCTATATAAACTCCTTTCTGATAGGAAAGCTCAAAATAATACTTTCCTAAAGCAGAAGGGATAAGCTTTGCATCTCCGTGATAATTTCCATCAGAATAGACAAAATTAGGGCTATAAAAAGGGCTTCTAGGAGGAACATATGGGCTTTGTTGAATTGGGCGCACTCCTATTTCATCATAAGCAAAATAATCATATATGCTAAATTTAAAAATACCATTATTGCCAAAGCCATAATCATAATAATCATTAAAATAACCATTTTCTCCTTCAAATCCCATATCAAGCAATATTTTTTCATAACGCTTATTTATTTCTTCGTTTAAATTTTTATAATCTATTTTTGTGTCATCCATATAAGCTGCAGGATTAAAAAGAAGCTTGGTTTCATCTTGAAACAAACCATAAGAAAGCTCTAATAAGAAATCTTTTAAACTCCAAACCAAATCAGCATAAAAATACTCATCATCAAAAGTGATTAAATAATCTTCATCTTTTTTATTTTGTTTTGCTAAATAATCAAGCATAGCAAGCAATATTGGATTTTTTTTAATATAACTTTTATCTTTAAAATTATTAGCTTGTTCTTTTGTAAGAATGCCAACTTCTCCTAATTGATCATAAATTTCATCACTAAATACGAAAGGTTTTATGCCATGGTTTTTATTGATTGCATCAATATAATTTTTTATTATCATTGTGTTTTTACTATAAAGTTCTTTCACATAGGAAATGATTTGTTCTTGGCTTAAAATTTGAGTGTCTTTTTCTATTTTACATTGATACTCTAAATTATTTGGACTTTCAAAATAATAACCCCCATCCATACCATCATAAAATTTAGGTTTAATATAATTAGGATTTTTATTAGCAAGCCATAAGGGATTTTTTATCTTTTTAACTTCTTCTTCTAAATTTTCAAATTTAGTGGCTATGTATTTTGGGATGAGTTTGTTGCCTTTTTTATCAAAAACAATTTTACCAAGATATATGCCAAATTTTGGATTATAGCATTCAAGCTCATTCATATCATTAAATTTCCAAAAATATTGCTCGCTAGGACAAATATTATTATAACTTTTTATGTTTGTATTTATGGCTAAATAAATAGCATAAGGTTCTTTTCTGGTTTGTAAGAAATCTTTATGTTT
>NZ_MJYC01000007.1:0-1046 GCF_001763115.1 Campylobacter sp. BCW_4323
CAAGCTAGTCCTCTTGCTAAGATTAAATTTGATAGGATAAGATGGGAAGGGATAGGAGGTAAAAACAATCAATTACCAATTCAAACTCATCACATTGCCACCAATAAGAGTAAAAAATATACTCCAAAATTTCAAGAGATACTTAATTCATATGATTTAAAACTAAATGGAGATTGGAATAAAGTTAAAATGCCACATCGCGGAAGACATCCTAATGAATACCATGAATACATTCTTGAAAAAATGAATAAAATTGATAAAATAGCTAGAGGAGATAAGAATAAATTCTTAAAAGAATTTGAAAAACTAAAAGAAGAAATCAAAAATAATCCTGCTATACTTCATAAAGAATACTATAAGGAGAGAAAACAATGAGATATTATAAAATGATGTATAATGGACAACATAATGACGTTGATAATTGGATAAATTGTATTAAACCAGATATAAAAAATAATGACAAATATGCACTTTTAGAATCCAAACCTATCACAAATTGGCAAACACCTAGTTTTGAAATCGATAAAGATGATGGTAAAATACTGACCGATTTAATATCTAATGTATATAATTGGCGTATAGTCTCTCCAAAATTTGTAAATTTAATGCAAGATTTAATCAAAGATTGTGTGCAATATTTAGATGTAGAAATTAAAAATCAGGAAATAAATTATTATGGTTGTAAAATTATGCATGTAATAAAATCACTTGAGGCTTTAGATTATGAACATTCTGTATATACTTATATGGGTGATAATGATGAATATTTAAGTATTACTAAAGCTGTTTTAAAAAAATCAAAACTTGATGGAAGTCATATATTTAGAATTAAAGATGATGAAATACCTGTTTTTGTATCAAGTGAATTTAAAAAAATAGTAAGAGAAAACAATTTATTAGGTTTTAGTTTTAGTGAAGTTATGGTATATTAAAATTAATAAACATATAAAAATATTACAATTATAAATTATATAAACTTATTAGGTTTTATCAAACAAATACCATAATAAAGGATAAAAAATGACAAGAGAACAAGCAGAATTAAT
>NZ_MJYC01000008.1:0-15647 GCF_001763115.1 Campylobacter sp. BCW_4323
TGCTATTTATAGATATAATTTTCCGCAAGAACTTCGAGCTAAAATACTAGCTTATGCTAAAGAACATAATATCAAAGAGTAAGCCACAAAAGAAAGGAAAAACAATGCAAAAAATACTTCAAATCAATTTAGAAAAAAGAAAAGCTTTAGAGAATTTCAAAAATCTAGCTTTATTAGGATTAGGTGGAACAATGCTTTTAAATTTAAAAGAACAAGCTTTGGATTTTAGTCAAGAATTAACTTATATAAATACTTATGATAAGTATTTAAATTTAAAGCTTGATTCTTTTTATATCCCTTCTACACTTTTATCTTTGCTTCAATTAACTAAGAAAAGCAAAGAAGCTTTTTATATCAATGTTTTAATCAATAGCGATACACATTATAAAAATCCTTTATTACAATATGCTATTACCCAAAAACAAGAACAAGAAAATATCGTTTATGCTTTAAAAAATAATGAAAATCTTAATGCTTCTTTTGCAAATCTTAATGCTTTAAAATTAGCCTTAGAAGAAAAGAATTTTTATCTTAATTTTATAGACTTAAACAGCAAAGAAAGTCTTTTAAGTTTTTATAATCAAATAATAAGCAATCATCATCTTAAAGATTATTTTTATATAAAAAATAATCAATTTTTTATTAAAAAAGATATAAAAAATAAAATTGTATTTCATAATATAAATTCTTCTTCTATTATAAGTAATTATCTTAGATTGTTAAATGATTTTAATACTTTAAGCAAGATAGAACTCATAAATATATTAGAAAGTTTAAGTTTATACAATCTTTCAGCTTTAATGCAAACTATGCAAACTATACAATCAAAAAATGAATATAACTCAAAAGACTTTGATAAAGATAGTATCTTTTTATCTAATATGATTATGAATGTGAGATTGAAGTAAAAAGATAGTAGATTTGGTAAATTTAAATCTTGTTAAGTTTATTATTTAGTTCAAATAAAAAATATAAAAAAATATAGAAATTCAATAGAAAGAAGAGAAGCTTAGTTAAAAGTTTGTTTGGTGCAAGCCACAAGGGAGTTTCGCCCCTTAAGAAAAGGGGCAAGGCTAATAAGCCTTGACAGTAATTATACAAATTAGTATAATTATAAGTACGAAACGAAACATAGTTTCACCCCCTTTCTAGGGTGTGATTATGCCACAGGGTTGCAGCCTTGTGGTAAAACCCTTAATGCAATTATACCAAACAAATTCTTTGACTTCTTAATACATTTTATTTATGATTGAATCTTATCTTTTAGCATAAGCAAGAAAAATATAAATTAAAAAATAAAATAATTCAACAGAAAGGAGATAAGCTTAGTTAAAAGCTTGTTTGGTTAAGCCAAAGGGAAAATTATAGCTCCCCTTAAAAAAAGGGGAAATCAAGTGTTAATAACACTTGACTATAATTATACAAAGTAGTATAATTATTACTATAATTTTATTGGACAATTTAATCACCGCCTTTCTAGGTTATGATTAATGCCAAAGGTAGCCGCCTTTGGCATCTACCTTTTATAATTATACCAAACAAACTCTTTAACTTCTTAAAACAGTCCATGAAAAGATTTTACTTTTTATTCCTTAGCACTTTGTTTTTTGCACCTTCATTTTTATTTGGTGCAACTGAAATAGCTAATAGCAATTTAATTTATACTTGGGGTTATGGCGATGTGATGAATGAAATCATGCAAGCTGTTAAAGGTATAACCACTGAAACAAGTTATATCGTTAATGCAGCCTTAGCTATTTCATTATTGCTTTTTAGTATCAAAAAAGCAATGGATGGACAAACAAATCCTGTGTTTGAATTTGGAAAAATGTTTATACTTTTTGCTGTAGTGTGGCAGATGTTTTTAAGGGCGCCAAATGACAATAGTCACCGCTTCATGATTCACGATGAAGTAACAAGTAAAGATTATGTCATTTCTCAAATTCCTATAGGCATAGGAAAAAGCTTTGCATTAATGACACAATTTGAAAGACTTATTCTAGAAGCTATGGAAAAACATTTTTCAACTCCACAATCTACAAATTTTTCTAATGCAGGTTTAGGTTTTTCACTTCAAGTGATGAGTACTTTACCAAGTGTAAAGCTTTCGGCTATTGATGCAACTTTGCAAAAAAATATTGATTTTTATTTTAGAAACTGCGTTTCAGTAGGTATCTTACTTAATCAACAAGGTAGAAATCTTTTTCAAAACTCTGATAATTTAATGCAAGATCTTTTCACAAACATAGGCAATGGCTCTCAGCTTACTCCTTTGTTTAAAAATAACAATAATGTTGAAGAACAAAGTGTTGTGCCTTGTTCTGATGCAGGTCCTCAAATCGTTGAAATGATTCAAAACGATACAGATGAAGCTATGAAGATTCATGCTGCTTTGCTTGGCATGGCGAATGATATGACAAATTATGAGCAAAAGTTCTTAGGCGCTGCACAAATCTATAACGAACAAGCTGTAAGTGCTAGATCTTATTTACAGCAATCCATGGTAATGCTTGCTTCTCAAGATGCAATCATTAATACCGCTAAATCAGTAGGATTAAATCCTGCTTCTGTGGCTGCAAATACTGCTTATGCGGATCAGCAATTTTATGCAAGTATGCAAGCACAAGGACACATGGCGCAAACTTATTTGCCTTTAGCTAAAGCTTATTTAACAGCTATTATCATAGGTTTATCTTGGCTTGTTGCTTTGCTTTCTATTGTATTTGGCTCTTACGCACATATTAAGATGTTTTTTACTCTATGTATTTGGATAGTGCTTTGGACTCCTATACTTTGTATTATTAATTTTATAAATGATTTTAATCTTATGAATGTTGCACAAGTAATAACAGGTGGAAAAGCAGCTTTAAGCTTAGGAGATAATATGCTTATATTCAAAGAAGTAGCAAATAGATCAAATTTCATGAATTATCTTGTAATGAGTACTCCTGTTTTAGCTTATGCAATTGCTAAAGCAAGTGAGCAAGGATTTATAACTTTTGCTTCTGGATTATCTCAAGCTCTAACAGGTGCTTCAAGAGCTGCTGGAAGCTTTGCAAATCAGCAAGCCTTATCTACGCAAACAAGCATTGCTGCTCCTAGAGGAGATGAAGTTTGGGCTGTGGGTGCAGGTTATAATACTCTTCAATCTTCGTTTGGTGCAGGTGGTAGAAGTTTTATGGGAACAAGAGATATGCAACATGGTGGCGAATTAGTTAAAGATAATATGACTGGAAGTTCCGCTGTAATCAATGCTAATGGTTCTATAGGTAATGCTTCTATTAAAGGATTAAATGCTGGTATGACTGCAAGCAATTTAGAAACAAGAGCACACGCTCTAAGTGATGCGATTCAAAATTCTAACCTATCTCAAAGAGCTTTAGAAGTTGCTAGTGGAAAAGGAGATAGCTTAGCCTTATCAGAAAACGATAGAAATACTATTACCAAAGCATCACAACATGCTTTAGCTAATGCTTATTCTAAAGTAACAGGTGTGGATGTAAAACAAGCTTATGAAGATGTGATAAATGGAAAAATTGGCGGTGGTATTGGCTTTGATAAAAATATAAAAGGAGTTAGAATAAATGTTGATGCAGGAGGCTATGTATCTACAGGTTCAGTAGAATCTGAAGATTGGTATCAAAAACTAAGCAAAGATCAAAAAGAAACCTTTAATAAAACCTTTAACGAAAGTATTTCTAATGAAATTGGTAAAAATAGAGATGCAAGTGCTTCATTTAATAACCTTCTTAAAACAGGAAATGTTACAAATTCTGCTAGCATCAAAAGTTCTATGGATAGCTATAATGAAGCTAAAACGCTTAATAATTCAGTGGGTTATGATGGCGGATCATCTATCGTTCAAGGTTATATCAATGAAAATTATGGTGGCGTAGTTAATAAAGAAAATGTGGCTTCTGCTGTGAATGCTGTTGAAAATATGGCTGCAAGGGGAGATATGCAAGGATTATCACACTATGCAGGAGTAAACTCTAATGTCAATTCAAATGGATTACACGAGCAAACAAAACATAATTATTATGATCCAAGAGGTGTTATGACTGATCACAATAAAGCCATAGACGATTTAAATTCAAGATATCAAGGTTTCTTGAAAACAAGAAATGCTCCTGCTAAAGTTGAATCAGAAGGATTAGCATTTGATGTAGAAAAAGCAGCAGGCGCAGCTGAGAAAAAAGCAGGAACTGCTATCAAAGAAAGAAATGAAAAAATCAATGATACTTATAAATAATAATACACTAAGTCTAGTTTTAACTAGGCTTAGTGATACCTATTATGGTGTATATTTCCTGCCATAAGTCTATATGCTGGATCAAAAATATAATCCTCTCGTGATCTTAATGAGTCATCAGTATCCTTAACATTCTCTTTTAAAAACTTCTTGATTTTCAATAATGTATTTTTAGAAAACAATTTGCTTAACCTATCTCTGATTAAATACAAAAGACAACAAGTTATTAAAACACTAACAATAGATGCAAGTACTGCTAAATAAATAATTAAGTGCGCTTTATCCATCTTTATTCCTTTCAATTATAACTTATTCATATTTTTAATAAAATTATACCATATTTTAATAAATTTTTGCAAGTATTTTTGCTATAAAATGCCTATTTTTTAGGGGTTTGAAACGGATTTCTTTCTTTTTTTTGACTTGATTGTTTTATTTATTGCTTAATGAAAATTAATTTGGGTATAATTAGCAAATTAATTTTTTTAGCTTCATATTGATTTGCTAATCAAATATAAATGTTAAAATAGTCTATACAGTATTTAGGATATTAATTGAAAGAATAAAGAGGGTAGTAAAATGAAAACCACAGAATATAATACGCAACAAAAAAATAATAAAGAATATTTAGCTGAGAGAAAAGCAGTTAAAAAAACTATGGCAAAAATGGAAAAAGAGTTAGAAAAACCTGCTATAAATGCGGTGTTTCAAAGACTTAAAAATAAATGAAATATATAGAACTAAGCGAAGCTATTGCTATACACGAAAAGATTATTGAAAAAACAGGCGGATTAAGTGGTTATAATGAAACACAAATAGGATATTTGGCTAGCGCATTAGAGCATATAAAAAACGATGATTATTATCCTACAATAACTGATAAAATTACACATTTAATATTTTCCTGTGTAAAATTTCATCCATTTGCTGATGGAAATAAACGGACTTCGATATTTCTAGGTATGCACTTTTTAGATTTAGATGGTAAATATAATGATAAATTTGCTGAAGTTATGGAAGATATTGTTGTCGGTGTTGCAGATGATTCTATTGCAAAAGATGATTTAAATCAAATTTTACAAAATTTTATTGATAAAAATATAGAAGTTGAAGGATAATTTTTATCATAACCATCAAAATATAAATTCACATTTGCATTATTATATTGATAACGAAGTTTAATACAGTTTCCGACTTTTTTATATTTAGCATTATTGTACTTCTCTAATAAAATACCTAAAATAATAGTATCACTCATTTGCACTCCTTTAAAACGAAAATCTAAATATTATGTTATTATACAATCAACATTTTAGAGCAATACTAAATATAAACTAAATTGACAATTTTTTAATTGTATGATATAATTTAAAATCATTATAAGGGCGGATCGAGATCGCCCATCTTAAATACTATTTTAAGTAGCTATTCAAATCTTTTTCAAAACTCTCTATTAAATCACTTAAAAAAGCATTGATTTTATTTGGCATAACGCCTATAAAGGTATTATGTGATTTTGTGGTGATTCTAGGAGCTAAAGCCTTTTGATTTGTTATTTTTGTTTTATATAAATTTTCCCAGTGAAAACTTCTATTTCTGATTGTGAGTAAAAGGTTAAGAACAATATTTGCTTTTTCTATATTGCTAAAACTATTTTTATATTTTTTATTATTTACATAGTGAAAGTAATATTCTTTGTTGTGTGCATAATATTTTTTAAAATTTATATTAGAAGAATTAATTATTTTTGCCTCTAAGTGTTCTAGCTTAATTATAAATATTACATCTCCTAAAGAAATTCTTGAAATGAGTTGATTGTTATCTAATATTTCTTTGTTTTGCAATTTAATTATTTTTTGTTTGATGTTTTCTTCGTTATAATTTCTTAACCATTCTAAATCTTTTTCTTTCATATGTTTATCTAGTAAATTTCTTAATACTAGTTCAAGTATTGCTATTTTTGTTGTTATGCTTGCAATCATTTTTAAATTATCAAAATGTTCGTAAATATTATTATAAGATTCTAATCTTTCTTTAGAAAACAAATATTCAAGATCGGTTTGTTCTGTTGGCATGAATTTCTCTAATATTGGATTAATATTCTTAAATCATATCAAATTTTTACAAAAAATATTATTATTCACACTTGTAAGTACTTTTTTCAAGCTTTCTTTCCATTTCTTTTTTTGGAAATAAAATTACATGGTAAAATGACTTATCTCAAAAGCCTATTTTACCAATGTTTTTACTTTCAAATGGTGTTTTTTACCCATTCAGATTCAACTATTGAAAGAACTCTTGCGGTTTTGTAAATATTGTCTTGCGGATTTAGTATAGTTCTCACAGCGTAATACTGTTCGTTTTTAACTTCCTCTTTTTCAACTACAACTATCGTATCAACTGATTCTTCTTGAAGTTTCAAAGGAATGTACAAAACTACCCTTTGCTTATAAGCTGCAGGAATAATCATCTTTTGAAGATTATAATTATCTTTGATGATTTTCAATTCACCATTAATAATGTGTCCTATGAACCTATCATTTAGTTTTTCACAATTTCAGGTAATCGCTCTTTTCTCTCAAAAAGATGCAAATGATTTACCCTAAAATCCAATTTACTATCAAAAATGATTTCATTTTTGAATGTATCATAATCGCTTAAAGATTTAGGTATTTCTAAATCATCTAAAACTCTATCTCCATTAGAACAAAATTTTCTAAAAACATATCCTCCGTTTTCTTGAATTTCAAAGTATGCAAATATTGGAAAAACACCTGTACTATACAAACCTGTATTGAAACATGCCTTTGTTTTGTCTTTATTATAAGTAATAATATCAGGATAGCTTTTATTTTCATAAATGAACTCAAAATATTTAAAAAGATAAGAAAATAAAATATTATTTCCGTTTCCCCAAAATTCTTTTTGAGCTATATTAGAAAGCTCTTGGAGCGTATTTAGAAAATTTGGAAAATAGGCAAATTGAAACAACAAAGGTTTCTCTTCAACTTTGTTTTGAATTTGATCACGATTTGAAGTCTTGTTTCTTGTGGTAGCTTTTTTAACATAAACTAAAGAAGGTTCGTTTTCATCTTTTTCAAGATCAAAACCTGCTTCTATTAATGCCTTACTACAATTGATTTTTAAATCATATTTTCTTTTCAAATATTGACTGATATGTCCTGTAGTAACATGGTCAAATTTAGTTTTACTATCTTCATAGGCTTCTAAAATTAATTTTTCTATGTTTTTTTCCACGCTAAAAACCTAATTGTCCTTTCTTATAATCTTCTAAACCTTTCAATAGTCCAAAAAGTATGTCAGAATCAACCGCTCCTTCAATAGGAGTGCCTATTACTTTTCCTGTTGGAGTTAAAATATAAGTTGTTGCGAGTTAATTGCAAATCAACTAAATAAAATACATATATTACAAGTTGTTTTCAAGCAATATGTAATTTTATTTCAATATGTGATACACATTAATACAACTTTACTTCAAGTATAGTTTATGTTTATGTAATTTTTATTTCAACTTAACTACAACTTAACTACAACATAATTACAACTTGAGTTCAACTTTATTACAACTTAACTACAAAAAAGAGTTTGTTTAAAATACTATTTTATAGGGTTTTTAATATTAATTTAATTTTTATTGTTGAAAAAAATATACTAAAAAGTGTAATAAAAAAGTAAAATATCAATATTCATGGCTTATCTATGTTAAAACCCTTATTTTTAGGTTCTTTTGCTTTTTTTGAAAAAAATGTAAAAAGTTGAGCCAATGGGCATAATGCAAGAGTATAGCCCAAATATAGGCATTTAAAGCTTATTATTGCGGGCAAGTAATATCAATGTTTTACCGACATTTTGCGATTTGTAAAAAGCTTTTAAAATATCTATTTTGTAGGTTTTTAAGCATTATTGATAATCGAGTTATTGTGTAAGATTTTTGGCAAAAATAGACTTTAGAGCTAAAAACTACAAAATTTTCTTCATGGCGTGTATTTTTGATTGTGCTTGATTTATAGCGATAATATGAGATCAAGGGCTTATTTTAGAAGTTCTTGCGAATTTTCAAAAATGCTTTGCAGTTTTGAAATGGGCTGTGGTTTTTGTTTTGTGTTGCGATTTTTGTAGGTTTTTTTGTGTTTTTTTGATTGCAAGTGGGTATCTTGAATGGATATAGGGTTTAAAATGACAGAATTAACCTTTAAAAGGCTAAAATGATTTTTTTAATGGTTTTTATCGTTTTAGGGTTATTTTTTTGATTTTTGGGCGTTTTTTGAAAGAATATCGATTAGTGTTTCAAAATCTTGGATTTCTGATTTGGTAATTTTGAATTTATCTTTGAAGGTTAGGAATTGATAGGCTGAAACTATATCAAGCTTTGGGTATTTGGCTTGTAAATCGATAATGCTCTCATGGTTTTTAACTCTTTTTAGTTTGGCAATAAAAGTGTTTTTTGTTTTTTTGATATAAGCCATAACAGTAGGTGTCATTTTGCTTTTGTTTTCTTCGGTTTTGCCATAGATTGAGAGTATGAATGCTAGACAGCTAGTTATATTGATAAATAATTTATCGTTTTTCTCTTTGTGGATTATTTTGTTTAGGTATATTTTGGTAAACCAAGTTTCTATGGCTTTGTGCATTTTGTTTTTTCGCTTGGGCGTGTATTAGTTTTAGACATAAGTTTTCTCCTGTGGTTTTAGTGCTTTATGAAATTATACCGTATTTTTATTTAACTTGGGTATGAAATGAGTATTTTTATATATCAGGGAAAGTTTATGCTAGAAATATGTTTAAAAAGTGGCAAAGATAGGGAGAGAATGAGAGAAAGAATAAGGCAATAAATGAGGGGATAAAGGGTGAGAAGAATACTTTTCTATTTCAGGGGCTAAAAAGGTTTAGGTTGGGTATAAAAATGCCCTTGCTTAAACCTAGACTTTTTAATGCTTAATTAAAACTATTTTTTGTCTTTTCGTGGGTTTGGATTTGGAGTATTTTTTAATTGAAAAATTTACAAAAATTTTAGAGTGAAGATAGGTAAAAAAATAAAAATAAAAATAAAAAATGATAGATAAAAAAACAAAAAAAATAAATCAAAATAAATATAGTTTTGCTGTAATTTTCTCTTTGAATTTTTGCTCGTGAAAAGTACAAGATAATTTTTTTATTTTTTTAATCATTTAAAAAACAATATTTTTTATATGAAAATTCACAGAAAAAAAGATAAAATTTTAATACTAATTTTAATTAATTTTATTTTAAGTCTAAAATATATAGAGATAAAAGTGGTATAAAAAATACACTATTTAAAAAATACTTATTTTTTTACTTGTTTTTAATTGATTTTTATATCTAAAATATTTTCTCATAAAAACATGATTACTCGTTTATATAGATAGACTTTTCAAGCTTTCTTTCCATTTCTTTTTTCTTTTTTTCAATTGCTTCATCAAATCCTTTAAGCACTGAAAATGGAGCAAACTGTGCCGCTCTTTTTTCTAATGGCATAAGAGGATATTTTGTAGATTTTTTGTATTTAATATTAATAATATCATCGTGGTTATTAGGCATTGTGTCCTCCTATTTGCGAATTAATTTTTAAGCCATTTTCAAGACTCGAGGCTTTAAAAATAGATTTTTTTCCATATTTGTGAACAATCGCGAGTCTAGCTTTTTGTAATTTCTCTTCTTTTATAAAATTTTTATTTTCCTTCTGTTCTATGTCGGCAAAAAGACTGGGTTCTTTAATTTTTTTTATCGTGTCATTTTTTACAACATTATTAAGAGTAAGACTTATTTTTCTAATTAAAAAATCAGCATTAACTATTAAATCAAACAATTCTAAACCTTTATTGCAAATAGTTTCCAAGGAAGAGCTGTGGTAATCCAAATTGATTGTTGAATGTGCATTTTTTGGAATAGATCTTCCATAGGAATCTTTGCTCATTGGACCCTTGTAGCTTTGTACCTTTTCTAAGCTTTCTTTATCATATTGTACATCTAAAACGATTTGATTGCATGTTAAATTTTGCTCAATTAGCTCAAGAACCATATGATCGACGATTTCTTTAAGCATATTTCTAGCTTTTTTAAAACTATAAGGCTTAGGCAAAACCTTAGCCATTACCTTAGAGATATGTTTGCTTTTATATTCTTTAATAGCTTGCATTGTACAGCTTTCAAACCCCCAAGCATGATCGATTAATAACTCAGCATTTACTCCAAAAATTTGATAAAGTTTATCCTCGTTATTAAGAGAGTATCTTGCTAAATCTCCCATATTGTTAATGCCTATGCTTTTTAGTTTTGTTGCATATCCTTTGCCTATACGCCAAAAATCATTTATGGGCGTGTGTTGCCATAATTTTCTTCTATAAAGCATTTCATCCAAATACCCTATGCAAAGTCCATCTTTATTAATATTTTGTTTTTTGGCTAATATATCCATTGCAATTTTTGCTAAGTAAAGATTTGTTCCTATTCCCGCAGTTGCTGTTATTTGAGTTGTTTTTAAAATTTCAAATAATATGTTTTCAATGAGTTTGCCAGCAGATAGCTTATAATGTTTGATATAAGGAGTTAAATCAATAAATACTTCATCAATGGAGTAAATATGAATGTCTTTTGGATCAAAATACTTTAAATAAATACTGTAGATTTTAGAACTATAGTCTATATATGTTGACATCCTAGGTTTTGCAACAATGTAATCAAGTTCTAAATTAGGATTATTTATTAGTTCAAGATGATTGTATGATTTTGCACTGAAATATTTAGCAATTTTTAAGCGCTTGTAATTGATTGTTTTTACTTTTTGTATTAGTTCAAATAGTCTTAATCTGCCTGATATATTATAAGATCTTAATGCGGGAGATACCGCAAGACATATTGTTTTTTCAGTTCTACTTTCATCCGCAACTACAAGATTGGTATTTAGAGGATCTAATTTTCTTAAAATGCATTCAACAGAAGCATAAAATGACTTAAGATCTATAGCTGCATATTTTTGCGTATTATCCATATTTTCACATTTGTATATAATAATTATTTTTTAATTGTATAAAAAGAATTTTAATAGACTAAGATTGTTAATTTTTAGTTCTTGTTTTGGAATTAATCAATAAAACAATCAAGCTTGTAGATTTTTTCATCTAAAAATTTTATCAAAAACCATGCCTTGTTTAAAATTACATAGTATTACTCAATATTATGCTTTTATATATTTAAATCGAGCGAGCAAAGTATACGAAAAGATTTATATCAAGTTTAATTTTAAATGATAAAATTTAAGCTGAAATAATGATAAAGTTTTTTGAAAATGCTGATTGTAATAAAAAGTTACATTAATATAGGCAAATGAAATTTTCTGCTATTTTTTTTAATAATAATTGCTATTGATAAAATAAAAATCTGCCTTATTTTATACATGGAAAAATCTCAAAATCTTTATCACTCCTTTCATTTTTCGCTATTTAAGAAAAAATGGAACTGTTATAATAAGGATCTTGCTTTTTATATAAATCATAAACCAAAATACCAATAAATTAAAAAAAGAAAGAGAAAATTAGTTGAAAAACAAATCTTTTAAAAAGACAGGAGAAACAATGAAAAAACTTAGAAAAATATAGAAAAGAAATATTTAAAGATAAAACTTCTGCTTACAGCATTACATAGCATTATGCCAAAAGATATAAAGGAATAAAACGAACGAAGTGCAATTTGACAGCTGGAACGAACGAAAAAAGAGCTTAAACAAAGTAAAATTAATCAGAAAAGTTAGTGTAAAAAAAGATTTATTGGCTTAGCATTGGTTTAAATATCGGTGCTGAAGTTTAAGGTAAAAATGAGTTTTTTACGCGTCCTGTTTTGGTAATAAATAGTTTTTATAATGGCACATTTTTAGGCGCACCTTTAAGTTCTAAGACTAAAAACAAAAAAAGGCTTTTTATTTCACAAATTTAAGGACAATAAAGACACTTTACAAGTTGCACTTTTAGGACAAATGAGAGTTTTTGATACTAAAAGGATAAAAACTTACATAGGAAAAATCAATGACAAAGATTTTGAAATGATTAAAAATAAAATAGTAGAAAATATAATAAGCCCTGCACTAAGACAGGGAAATTCAAAAAATGAGCCAAATCCTTTCATTTCTGAAAAGTAATGAAAAAATTATTACTAAAAAATATTAATCTAAAATAAAGGATTAGCATGACAGAAGAGAAAGAAAATATTATTAAAGAAGTTTGTAAAGAGTTAAACACTACTCAAACTGAATTAGGAAGACAATTAGATGTCTTTGCTTCTACAATAAATACTTGGGCTAGTGGTAAAATTCTAACTTAGTGGATTATATTCTACTGAAGAAATGGGCGTTGGAATGACTGAAACTAGCAATATTATTATCGATATTGAAGCTTACCAAAACAATACTCATGAAAACAAAAAGAAAGTTGATTTCTCACAAAACTTTTCACAATCAAACGCTACAACTTTTAGCGAAGATGAAAGACAAGTTTTGTTATCTTTGGGACTCGAAGTGAAAAATGAAGATGGTTATTATTGGATTGTAGGAAATACCTATGGTTTAAATGAAAAAATCAAGCAATTAGGTTATAGATTTCACTCTGAGAAAAAAACATGGTGGAAGCAAATTGGAAATGTAGCCTAAGAGCGCACATGAAAATATGTTATAATTTAGGAGTTAGTATGCAAGGATATGCCATGAAAAAAGAAATTACACTCAATGAGAGCTTTAAAGCATTATTGAAAAGTATTTTTTCAGATACTGATCAAGCTAAAAAGCTCATTCAAGCTTTTGAAGAATTTGCTAATGATAGAGCAACAACGCAAAGGCTTAATTTTGGGAATTTAAAGTAAGAAGCCATTGAGCAAATAAGAAATGAGTTGGTTAGCAAGGATTTATTCCAATCTGAGACTAAAGGACTTGAAGCCGAAATCAAACGAATGGAAAGTTCCTTACAAAGTGAAATCAAACTATCAATAAGTTCATTAAAACAACAAGGAATCTATTGGCTTATAGGAGCTTGTGTTGTTAGCATTGCCACTATAATTTCAAGTGTTTGGGCAATAATGGACTTTATGGTAGAACACTTAAAATAATACTCTCGCACTAGAAACAATCTAGTGTAACTTAATCCTAAGGTGGGATATTTTAACCCTTGACTTTTAGTATTTTTTTGTTATAAGATAAGAAGAAAAAAGAAAAATTTTTTCAAAAAAATAGTAATATTTACAAAAATACCTACAAAAGCAATCTTAAGATTCATGGAATCTATTGGCATAGGATTGTTTATAAATAGTCTTTATGGTTTACAAACAGGCGATAGTAGAGCTTTTATTATCCTCATCGAAAGTTTGCTAATTTTAACGGTAGTTGCATTATCATCAATCTTTCTTAAAGATTGAACTTTTTTTGAAAAAAGGAGAAAAAATGGATGGTTATAATATAGCTATTTTAATTGGTGCTATCACTCTCGTTTTTGGCATATTGGTTTTAGTAGCTCATTATCTCAATGATAAACACACTAACGAAAGTAAAAGTTAAAAACCTTATTGTCTTAGAAATGATTTAAAGATAGACAAAATTAAATCAAAAATTGTAGGCTGTAAAATAAACATTAAAGCAGCAAGAATAATTACATATGTTCTAACTTCTCTTTTAAAGCTATCTAGTTTGTTTTCAAGCTTATTAAGTTTAGCACATACTGAATCTTCAGGCTTATCAAGTTTAGCACCTATTGAATTTTCAAGCTTATTAAGTTTAGCACATACTGAATCTTCAGGCTTATCAAGTTTAGCACCTATTGAATTTTCAAGCTTATCAAGTTTAGCACCTATTGAATATTCAAGCTTGTCAACTGAATTTTCAAGCTTATCAAATCTAGTATTCAAAAGATCTATAGTTGGTAATTTAGAAATGGCTTCTTTAAATTCTCTAAAAGATTTGTCTTTTATTTCTTGAGAATTTATTTGGCTTTCTTTAGCAAATTCGTTAAGAGCTTTAATGAAATTTTCTTCAGTTTGATCTTTAAAATAGATAGAAAATAAAGCTTTTACACCTTCTGAAATATAATAATTTTTCATATTTATACAACCTTTTTTTAATTATAACATAGCAAATTTAAAAATGCAGTTTTTATAAAAATAAATAGAAATTTGTTTTGATTATATTTTACTCAATATTTTTTATTACATCTATGGTTAGTGAATATAATTAATAATTTTTATAAGGGTGTTTTCTGCTTCTTTGTTTTTATTCTTCTTTTTAAAAGCTACATCACAACACTTTATACTCTAAGCTTTTTAAAAGTACTCAAATAAGATTATCATAATAAATAATAAAAAATCAATTTCTTATTATTTTCATTTTATTTTTTTCTTTTTTGTTATAATTTATATGTTAAAATAACATATTACAAAGTAAACAATATGGATTTATCTCATTCATTAGGACAATATATTATTTTAGCTTTTGCAATAGCCGTAGCCATATTTGTTACATTTTATGACTTTGATAAAAAAGAACATCAACATAATATAAAAAAATAATATCCTTAATATTTATAAAAATTAAAAAAGATTTTAAGTCATTCTAAAAATAAAAATTTATACTATTTTTTAAAGGATTTGCTATGCAAAAAAATATACAAGATTATATTATTGATGTTCATTCTTGCGATCCCCATTCATCAAATGCTTATAAACAAGATTTATTCGATGTTTTAAATGAAGATTTTACCAAAGAATATGAATTCATAGATAGTCCTACTTTAGATGATATAGTAAAACACAAACAAAGTGATGAAGTTTTTAAAGTGTTTTATAAAAAAGATGATAAAATAAGATTGCTTAGAGTTAGTAATATGCAAGCTTTAAATCGTTTTGATAAACTTAAAGGTGCAATGACAAAAATAATTTTAGATAGTGGTTTTAAACCTGATAAATAAAAAGGATTAATATGTGTAAATATCAAGAATATATAGAGCAAAGAAAGGTTTTATGGGAAAAAAGTTTTGAAGCCTTTAAAGATGAAAGTATATCAAAAAGAACAGCTTGAACTTGCAGAAGCAGGAATTAATGATGGCTTAGAGGAGGATTAATTATATAATTAACCATATATTTATATTAGTTTTTTTTAAAAAACCGTTTTTACTATTCTTTAATCTTTTATATTGTATTTTGATTGTCTTATTTATGTAATTTTATATATAAAAAAAGTTTTTTCCAATTTTACAACAAAATCCTTTATGGTATAATAAAAATAAAAATTATATAAGAAAGGATACAAATGGCTATAAAAATTGAAATTAGCGGATTTGATAAGGATTTTTTACCTGTTTTTGAGAGTTTAGCTAAAAGCTTA
>NZ_MJYC01000009.1:0-3745 GCF_001763115.1 Campylobacter sp. BCW_4323
ACTCTTACTTTATTATCTACTCCTACATTTAAGGTATTGCTTAATCCTACTATGGTATCTTTAGATAAGCCTACATTAGTTAAGTATTCTCCTCCTACATTGACATTTTTAGCTAAGTCTATGATTTGAGTATGAATCTTTTTAATCCTTTCATTATAAATTCCATCTACCTTAGAATCTTTATCATTTAAAATTCTTTGAGTGAAATTATGCTGGACTAATTCATCATAATCCTTTTGGGCTTTTAAATAAATTTGTTCTTTATCTTTTATATTTGAGAGGGTAAGTTCAATGGCTTTGTTTTGTATAGTTTAAATCTTTAGTCATTTTAACACTAAATGCGTTATTCCTTGTGTTGTTTTAAAAGCAGGTGTGTTAAAATAGGCAAATAAAATTAATTGATATTTTTCATTCATATTATAAAGTATATTCCTATCATCTTGTGAAAGCATAGAAGTATTAAAGGCTATATCATTTCCTTGAAGATTTTCTAAAATCTTAATTTTAGATTGATTGCATTCTAATTCCTCTTCTTTTTTTATACAATATGCCCATTTAATTGTCTCATCGAAGAAAAATTTCTCCTCATTATTTAAGTAAGCTCTAACAAAAATAGTTTCATTGTAAGGGATTTTATCAGTAGTATTTTGCTGTTCTTTTTCTTTATAAGCTTGCAAACTTGTGATATATAAATTCTTTCTTGAATTTTTTATTTGTTTTTCATACCCATTTGCCTCAGTATCTAAATAAAGATTTTCTCCAAAATCTTGCATACTTACTTTATTTGTAAAAGTATAGCTTCCACCTTTCTTATCTGCAGAACTTAAAGAGACTATTGCCACATTTCCAATTTTATGTATTTGACTTGTGCTAAAGCCTTCTAAGGTTTTTGTAGCTATAATACATTTTGTAGCCCTTTTAAAAAAAGAAGAGTTTTCATCTAAAATTAAATCAATTTTAAAACTGCTCTTATAAATGCCTTCTTGATACTCTAACTTTAAACTTTCATAAATCCTTCTGTTCTCACAATTATGAAGAAATACTTTAGTGATGGTTTCATGATTATTTCCATTTTTATCTAAAATCTTAAGATTATTAAGTGTTAATTCAAAATTTCCCCCTCTATGTGATAAAATCTCTTCGCTACTATACCTTTCTAGTTTTAAATAGATTTTTAGCATCTTTGAAGCTTTATCTTGTAAAATTTTAAATTGATTTTCTTTAGCAAAACTGTATAATTCTATAGCATTTTCTTCATTACCAGCAAGAGCAACTTTTAAAATTCCATCGTTTTTATTAATAAAATATGATATATTGTTTTTTACTGCTTTAAAGTATATTTCATCTTCTTTTTTTAAAATAAGTTCTTCTTGGGTGCTACAAGAAAAAGCTTGTGGATTAATTGCTTGTTGTTCTTCTTGTGTTGGATCATATTTTAAATACATTAGCTCACATTGATCTTCTATCAATTTAGAACAATCTATTTTTGCTTTTGCTCCTATAAGTAAAGTAATAAAAGTATTTTTAGGTTGTTTTATTTGTATAATAGATGGAGTGGGATTTGGATAGAGTATAAGAATATTATGGGGTGTATTTGCTTCTAGTTTTTCAAACTTTTGTCTTAAAGTTTTATTAAGCAAGGTAACATTATCCAATTTATTAGCACCTAAATTCTCACAATAATTAGCAATACAATAAATATTATCTAAGCTAAAATTTTTTTGAGTGAGGGTGTTTAGGTAATCTAAATGAGGCTTAAGGATGGTAGTGATGTATTCATATGTAAATTTAAAATGCTTATCAAGATCTCTATTTTTAGAATCATTCTTAAATATCTGAATATTTTCTTGAGTTAAATTTCTTGCTTCATATTCTTCTATATGCTTGTAAATTATTTTTTTATTAAATGTGACAATATTGAGACACTGAAATATTTCTAAAATATTCTCAAAAGATATTCCATTATATAATTTAAAGATTTCCGACTCCCACCATCTCCTTTTTGTAAGTCCCAATAATTCTCTCCCATTTGAAGTGTTGGTTGCATATCGTAAATAAAACCAAATTAAAAACCTATTTTGTTGCCTAACGGCTCCTAGAAGTAATTCTCTATAATAATTATAAGCCCTAGATACCAAAGCGATTCTTTCATAAGATTTTGAAATTTTATTGTCAATTTTATTTTCATATGATTGCAGTGTTAGGGAAAATAATTTATAGGCATTATCTTGTGTTTTTAAATTAAGACTAAGTATTGTTAGTTTTTCTAGTTTTTCAATTGCTTGTGTTGTAGTAATTGCATTGTTCGCAGTTTTTCTAAAATGTCTTTTTCTTCATTAGATATTTGCCAATTATCCCCAAAAATATTTTTATATAAACAAGTGATGGTATTTAGAGAATTAACTTTTAAATCTAATCCAAAACCAACGGCTATACTTTTACCGCCATCACCATAAGGCTTTAAAAAATTACCACTCTGAAATAAAGAACTTTTTATATCTACTTCAATATTACAAATTAAAACTCCTAAAAGGATCGCATAAGTTTCATCATCTAAAGTTTCAATATTCATTATTATTCCTTTATAAACTCCATAGTCCAATCTGGATTAGTCCCTGCACCACAAGATTTAAAAATAGATAAACTTATATTACAAGATTCTATTGCATTCAAAGGATTTTTTGCTCTAAAACCTTTTTGTGTTTTTTGTAAGAGCACTTTGCACTTTTTTTCTACATTATTTTCATCTTTTATTTTTAAATGTAAAATTGCTTGATTTGGAGAAAGTATTTTTAAGTGCAATAATTTATCATATTTATGTATTTTGCAAGTAGAATATTTATGCAAAGATTCATATTCAGCCAAGCAAATTTTATTATTGCATTCTAAAAAGTGAAAAATTTGTTGCCTACTTTTTGATAAATCTATATCTTGCGAATCTATATTTTCAGAAAAACCATATACACCACTCCATTCTTGTATGTTTTGATTTGCAAAAAGTATTTGTATTAAACATAATATCAATATGACTATTTTATTATTCATACATTCTCCTTAAGCAATATATGTTTATAATTTGAATTTTCAAAAGCAATAAGAAACTTTGCACATTCTTTTTTATAATCATTTTCATTTAGCACTTCGGTATCATAAAGCATTGATTATTCCTTATGATATAAGCGATTTACACTAATTTCTGTTCCCTCTCCACAACCCATATAGCAATCTTTGGGCTTTTGCTCTGTGATTAAAATCCCATTTTTATTAAGCTCCAAGTTCAAGCTACATTTTTCTTCGTCATCATAATACGCAATGGCTTTATTATTATTTTTGATTTTAAGCTTCATTAAAACTTCTTCGCAGATATGCATATCATTAAATTCACTTTTATGGAGGATAGCCTCATATCTAGCTTCACAAATATTAAACTTATCACACTTTTTTATTGTAAAGCTCCCCATATAAAGATTTTCTTGTAATGTATAAGTCCCAAGCCACACATTGCCCGTGTGTGCTGTGTAATTTTGCAATTCTCCAACTCTATTTTGCAAAAGCTCTTTTACACATTCTTTAGATTTGCATTGATTTAGGGTTTGAAGCCATAATCGTTGCGATGTTAAAAGCTTATTTTGCTCATTTTTGTTTAGATTCTGTCTTAGTTCTTTATATGTCTTTGCCATATATCTATCAAGTTTTTGTAACTCCCCACTTTCATCATTACAAATCATCTTTTCAACCTTACTTT
>NZ_MJYC01000010.1:0-633 GCF_001763115.1 Campylobacter sp. BCW_4323
TGAACTTACCCTCTCAAATATAAAAGATAAAGAACAAATTTATTTAAAAGCCCAAAAGGATTATGATGAATTAGTCCAGCATAATTTCACTCAAAGAATTTTAAATGATAAAGATTCTAAGGTAGATGGAATTTATAATGAAAGGATTAAAAAGATTCATACTCAAATCATAGACTTAGCTAAAAATGTCAATGTAGGAGGAGAATACTTAACTAATGTAGGCTTATCTAAAGATACCATAGTAGGATTAAGCAATACCTTAAATGTAGGAGTAGATAATAAAGTAAGAGTGGCTAAAAACTCTCATGAGTTTGTAGAAGAAAACAAAGACATAGAAATAGGTGCTAATCAAAACACTATTATCCATAAAGATGAGATAAGGAATGTGAAGGGAAATAAAAAGGAAGTGGTTGAGGGAAAACTTGAGCTTCATGTTAATAAAGGAATAAATTACTTTACGGAAGAACATTTTAGTATGCAAACTAACAATTACATTGATATATATACAGAACAAAATTTAAGCACGCAAACCAAAAAACAACATACAGAACTTGCAGAATCTAAATATAGTGACTTTCAAACAGATTGTGAAGTAAAAGCAGGTAATCAAATCCTCCATCAAGTAGGCGATAC
>NZ_MJYC01000011.1:0-721 GCF_001763115.1 Campylobacter sp. BCW_4323
TTCAACACCGCCCCTTTCTCCAATATAAACAGCTTCGTATTTATTATTATTAGGATTAAACCAAATTGTAAAATGATATTCTCCTGCTGTATAATCATAATCACGCCAAGTTACATAGATTAACTTTTCTTCTTTTATAATTAATTCTGCTTGTTCTCTTGTCATTTTCTATCCTTTATTATGGTATTTGTTTGATAAAACCTAACCTTGAAACATTTACACAAAGCTAATTCTATTTTGTTTAATCATTCTAGCACGATTGATAAGAGCATAAAGGGCTAGAAATTCATCATTATAGGTAGAAGTGTAATTGTATTTTTCTAAAAATACAACAACTTCCCCATCAAACTCAATACTTCTGTATTCTATAATTTTTGCTTTAGCATTAGTGATAAAAGATATATATTTATCTCTTTGTTTATCATGTTTAATACCTGAACATAAAGGTTTAAGTGCTTCATCATACCAAATCACTTCTAACTTTTCTTCTTTAATAATTCTTAATGTTGCTTCTTTTGTGATATTTTCTTTAATATCTTTCCTATTGTAGCATTTATGCCGATAATTTTCTTGTAGCATTTTATCAATTGCTTCTTTTTCATTATCAAAAGAATAACTAAGTCTAATACTTCCTTGGTCTTCAACATAGAAAGTTTCATATTTATTATTATCAGAATCAAACCACATAGTAAGATGGTATTCTCCTGAATGTTTATAAGAA
>NZ_MJYC01000012.1:0-843 GCF_001763115.1 Campylobacter sp. BCW_4323
TTCACCTTTATAATAAAACTATATTTTATCCGACTTTTTCTTTTTTTCCAGCTATTTTGCCATTATAGCTTAAGTTTAAAAGCTCATTTAAGGTAATAATAGTTTCATTTTCTTGCAATATACAATCTTCTAAATCAAAATAAAAATAACTAGCTTGTGCAAGCTCGGCATAATCTCTTAGCTTATCGATTTTTTCTTTCAAAATTATCCTTTATTTAAATAATGATAAAAAAATATATAATGTAACATAAAAACTGTTATGATAATAAAACATGTAATACAATATCAAAGCTATAGGATAATACAATAATATCCATAATGTATTTATAATATATTTTCTTTCTTTTTTTATCACAAAATATACAATATTAAAAATGAGTAATGGAGGCAACCAAATTATAGCTATAAATTGTAAAGCAAGTATGAAAAAATCCACAAAATCCATACTATCAAATCCATGTGCTGTAGGCACAAAAATTCCAAGTCCAATAGTCCAAAACATCCCCCAAATGATATAAATTTTCTTTAATGTATTCATTTATTTTCCTTTTTAATATTTTTAATAAAATTATTCTACTTTTTTAAAAATTAAAATATAGCTATATTAGGAAAATTCCAACCATAAACACTAGGGGCATTAAAGGTATAAATTTCATTAGGGCTAAAAGATAATTTGTCTTTATATTTAATATCGCAATATATCAAAGCCCCACTTAAAGTGTTAGACTAATGTTTTAAAATACAAAATCAATAGTTCTTTTACTAAATGCATCATTCAATCCTACCCTACTAATATCATTATCCAATGTTATTTCTTTACTATCAAAACAAGTATTTATAAGA
>NZ_MJYC01000013.1:0-4170 GCF_001763115.1 Campylobacter sp. BCW_4323
AGTTTTTATGTTACATTATATATTTTTTTATCATTATTTAAATAAAGGATAATTTTGAAAGAAAAAATCGATAAGCTAAGAGATTATGCCGAGCTTGCACAAGCTAGTTATTTTTATTTTGATTTAGAAGATTGTATATTGCAAGAAAATGAAACTATTATTACCTTAAATGAGCTTTTAAACTTAAGCTATAATGGCAAAATAGCTGGAAAAAAAGAAAAAGTCGGATAAAATATAGTTTTATTATAAAGGTGAATTAAATGATTAATAAAATTTAGATATAACCGCTAAACTAAGTATGTGTAAAGAATATGATGAAAAAGAAATTATTAAATTCAAATATTGTCTTTGTGTCTTTATAGATGAAAGCTTGATGAAAAATGAACTTTTTATCAATTTTTGGGTTCACAATACTCTAACTGTAAGGTTATTTGATGAAACTTTAGGCGGAAATAATTTTTATGATATTGCATCATCTTGGATTAATAATCCTTTTAAGTTTAAAGATTTTTTGGAATTTATTTATGCTTGTTTGATTCTTGGTTATAAAGGAAAATATAATGAGACTAAGGATAGAGATGAAAAAATAATTCATTTTTGCAATAATATTGCCACATCTTTAAAACCGGTTTATAAGATAGAAGAAGAGTTAGCTTTTAATAAAGCATACAAAATTGGTTTAGAAGAAAATATTTGGCAAAAATTTATAAGATTGTATTTTAAAAAACTTATTATCATTGTGCCAGTATTGATTGTATTAGGAGTATTAAGCTTTGCAATTTTTAATTTAGAAGCCAATAATCTTAAAGTGGATAATAATATATCCGCATTGATAAAAAATTTAACACATATAGAATAAAGATATTAAATTTTTTTTAAATATCAATTTATTTGTTATGAGTAAAATTAAATAAAAATTATTTTACAGCTAGAATAAAAATCAAATGCAAATCTAAAGGATAAAAATATATGAAAAAACAAGCTCTATTGTTTTAATGATAAAGAAAAAGTTATACTGCTAACACTAAACTACAAAATTACATTTTAATTTTAATAAAATAGAGAGTCTAAGGAGATAACCCATGACATATATATTACTTCTTATTATAATTTCTACTATTCTTTCTTATCTTATATTAAAATTTATTTATAAAATCATCTTTAAATCTAAAAAAGCGTTTCAAAGTTTTTAGTCTTTCTTGGAAGTATAGGCTTAATTATCTTTTATTATACTCCATATTCTTATTATTTAGAGCCAAGCTTTTATAAGTTTAAAGAAATATGTAAACTAGACCCAGAGATTTACCAAGCCAATGGTAGTAAATTAGATGAGGAGTATTATAATAAAGTGCTAAGGTATTTTGATACGGATTTGGATAATATGTCAAAGTCATATAAAAAAGAGCTAGGGGTAACTAATGATAAAAAATATAGTAGATACTGGTTTGAAACATGGATAGATGGAAGAACCGAAATAAGCTTTGAAATATGGTTTAAAAGTAATATTGCAATAAAAGACAATATTGACTTTAGTATAAAACCTTTTTTTATGCTAATTGGGATAAAATGAGACCCCTCCCAGCAGGTAATGAGGGGACAGGATTTTTTTAGGAAGTGTCCCAATAAGTTGCATATATTTCAAAAAGGACTAAACAATGAAAAATAAAGCAGTGATTAATAAGCTAAAAGATAATTCAGAACTAGCTTGGGCTAGTTATGGATATTTTCATCTGGCTAATCCAAGGTATGATTTCAATAAAGATAACATAGACAAAGAAAGATTAGAGTATTTTAGAAAATTATATAAAAACAATAATTTAGAATCTAGTAAAACCGATAAACAATTACAATCCATTTACCCTACCCCTGCAGACATTCTTAATATAGAATGCAAATATTTTAAGACAATAATGGTAAGCCTCAAGATTCTTGGTATCATAAACATTTCTTAGGTGGCGAATTCTCCCCACTCCAAGCTAAACAATTCTTTTCTTGCTATGATTTATTAATCCATCAACCAAATACAGAGTCAAGCTTTTCTGCTACTCTCTTTCAAAACAAGGAAACTAAGGAATATACTTTAGCCATTAGGGGAACAGAGCCTAAGGAAGTCAAATAATGAAAAAGTTTCTGACACCTAAAAAGATTATCTTAGCTTTTATTGCATTATTTGGAATTTATCTACTTGGAATCCCACTTTATTATACTCCTTATGAATTACAACCAAGTTATTGGAAGTTTAAGGAAATATGCGAGGCTACATTTCAACTTCATAATCAACATATAGAGCATACACAAAGAATAAAACCCTTAATGCAAATTTTTAATGTAGATAACCAAAAAATTAAAAAGTATGCTAAGTTGGAGAATAATACCTATATCTCTCGTATCCCATATCCACATTTTTTGATGCGAATAGAAAATGCTCAGTTAAATATTTATAGTGATTTAAATTGGAATATTATCAAAATTGATACGGGGGATTTAGTATGGTATAATTGGAGACCCATGATATTAGGTAATGAGGGCAATATGGATTTAAGGGTTAAATGGAATAATTTTTTAATGTGTGGAAATTTGGATAAAAGGATAGAATATGAGCAATAAAGAGCAGATTAGAAAGCTTCGTGATAATTCAGAACTAGCTTGGGCATCGTATGGATATTTCCACTTAGCAATACTAAGGTGATAGAATGAAAAAATATAAAAAGATTTTAGTGCTATTATCACCAATAATTTTAATTATATTATTTTATACCCCTTTTATATATCCTAGCTATTGGGAATTTAGAGGGTTATGTAAATTAAATAATTATCCAAAAAGTGAGGAAAAATATAATAGAATCTTAGCTTATTTTGATAAGAGTTTAGATGGTAGTATAGGAAAAAATGGTTATGCAAAAATAGGTTATAGTAATAGAATAGATTTAGGTATATATATTTATTATAAGAATCCAAATAACAAAACATTAACTTTTAAAAATATTAATAAAATATATTTTAGACCAATATGGAAAAACTATGCACCAAATATTTATGGTAATGAGGGTAATATGGATTTTAGATTAAAGCTTGACGGTGAAATAGATTGCAGAAGCTTATTAGGAGAATTATATGGATAATAAACAACAAATTAATAAACTAAGGGACATGGCAGAACTTGCACAGGCAAGTTATGGATATTTTCATTATGTTGATAATAAATTTGATATAAAAGATGAAGATAAAATTGTTACCTTTGTAAATGTTTTAGATATTACCTATAAAAACTCTAAAATTATTGATGAAAGAGGATTTAAAATCGGCAAACTCGATGGCGACTTCTCCCCACTCCAAGCCAAACAATTCTTAGATAGATATGATTTATTAATCCATCAAACAAATACAGAGTCAAGCTTTTCTGCTGCTTTGTTCTATGATACACACAAAGATGGTTTCGTGGTGTGGTTTAGGGAAACAGAATGCGGATTCTAAAAATACTTTATATTTGTTGGATTATATTATGTGTTGTAGGTTGGTTTATATCTCCTATTGTTGGACATAATCCAAATAGGGTTGAGGAGTTTTTTATAATGCTTGGTTGGATAGTCTTTCCACTAATGATAGCCAATCTATGGCTTTTTGGAATAACAAGAATTAAAAAATATTTAAGGAATTTTTTAATATTGTTTTTATATTACCCTTTGGCATTTGCTCTGTTTTTGGTGCTAAATTAACTTTAGGAGACTAAATGAAAGAATTAATCAACAATCTAAGAGACTATGCCGAGTTGGCTCAAGCAAGTTATTTTAACTTTATGTATATCAATAACGATAAGCGAGAAATGGATAGTTATAAAATAGGGCAAAATAGATTCCCTAAAGATAAAGACAATATAGAAAATTTAGAATATACAAAGACCTTATCTAAAAAATATAAAGATTATTTTATTTATGATGATTCCATTGCACTATATCCGACACTTAATGGAGAATTTGGAGAATTACAGACTAAAAATTTCATTCAAAGATATGAGGTTCAATTTCATCAGCCTAACACTACAAGTGGCTTTAGTGCTACTTTGTTTTACGATAAACAAAAAGATGAATTTATAGTAGGGTTTAGGGGAACTGAAACTGATAATTTTATTAGCTCGATTCAAGATATAGTTCAAGACATAACTCTATCCCT
>NZ_MJYC01000014.1:0-848 GCF_001763115.1 Campylobacter sp. BCW_4323
ATCAAACCAAACCACTTCAACCCCATCCATTCTAGGAACACATTCTTCTATGCAATTTAATTCCCAATAATCATCAGAATCTAAAAAGATAATATAATCAATATCAGGAGCTTTAAAATTTAAAAGTTCATCTTTATTTTTAAAGAAATTTGAACTTTTATATATTTTATAAATATTATAAGGATTATCTTCATTGTCTAATTTAAATTCTACTAAGGAGTTTTCTTTTAATTCTTGGGTAATATTTTTAAAATCATATTCTTTACTAAAGAATTCTATGCCAACATTGCGAGATGAAGAAAGTCCCCCATTTTCCTTATCAAAAAGTATAAATCTTTCATCTTTTAAAGTATATTCTTTGGCTATATTGAGTGAGTTTTCATCTGTGCTACCATCATTTACAAGTACAACTTGTAAATTTTTATAAGTTTGATTGACAACGCTATCTAAACATTCTCTTAAATATTTTTCTACATTATAGATTGGGATAACTACACCTACGGTTTTCATTGTTTTTTCTCTAATTTTTTATGGAGCTTAAAAACTCTATAAGGCAATAAGAATAATCCACCCCAATACCAATTTTTACTAGCCTTAATAAATTCTTCTCCTAATTTATAAGTAAAACATTCTTTTTCTTTTAAAGCTTCATTATAATCAGGATAAGTTTCTAAAGGTGGTAAAGCTAAATTTGGATTTTTCTTTACTTTAAATTTATAAGCCTTTTGTTCTTGTTTATGTGAAATAACAATGCTTAATATTATAAAAGGTAAAGATAAAAAACCGAATACACTTTTAGAATTTAAAATCAAAGCTTGTCCTAGTTTATAAGAAAGTTGGTTTTGAAT
>NZ_MJYC01000015.1:0-1512 GCF_001763115.1 Campylobacter sp. BCW_4323
AATGTTGGCATAGAATTCTTTAGTAAAGAATATGATTTTAAAAATATTACCCAAGAATTAAAAGAAAACTCCTTAGTAGAATTTAAATTAGACAATGAAGATAATCCTTATAATATTTATAAAATATATAAAAGTTCAAATTTCTTTAAAAATAAAGATGAACTTTTAAATTTTAAAGCTCCTGATATTGATTATATTATCTTTTTAGATTCTGATGATTATTGGGAATTAAATTGCATAGAAGAATGTGTTCCTAGAATGGATGGGGTTGAAGTGGTTTGGTTTGATCATTATTTTTATTATGATGATATAGAAAATCCAAAAAAACAAACAAAAACCATTCTAGAAAATTATCAATTTAAAAAATCTGAAACTATTACCTCAAAACAATGGCTAGAAAAAACACTAGAAAATAATTTTACAGCTTTTTGGCTTGGTCAAATGTGCATGATAAATTTTATACAATTTTTAAATCATATAAAATTAAAATTTATCAATGGTATTATACATGAAGATCACCACTTTGGAATGTTACTTTGTCTTCAAGCTAATAAAATACATATTAACTTAAATAAACTATATATATATAGAGTTAGACCAAATAGTATTATGAATTATAATGATAATGGTAAAAACATAAACAAATCACTAAAAAATTTCTGCAATTTACTTAATTTAAATATTATAGATGGAAAAAAATATTATAAAATATTAAGTTATGGAATTAATGCTTTTTTAGCTTTAAATTTTTCTAATAATTTTCATAATAAAGATTTAATAAAGTTATTTAACAAAGCTTTTAAAAATGAATGTGAAAATTGGATATATGATATTATAGCACAATACCCAACAAATAATCTTAGAAGCTTATTTATAGAAATTTTTAGAATTATGAAAAATTATGAAACAAACTATGAAAATCTAATTTTGGATTTTATTGCAATGATAATAAATAATAATAAAATAACTATAGTAAAACAATCAAATGAAATCCAAAATAATCAAAATACCATAAAAATTTATTGCGAGAAAATAAATTCCCAAAATAATATAATCTTACAACAAACTAATCAAATTCATAATTTAAATGAAACCTTAAATTCCCAAAATAATATAATCTTACAACAAACTAATCAAATTCATAATTTAAATGAAACCTTAGAAAATAAAAATCAATTATTAATTGTAAAACAAAACCTGCTAAAATTCCAAAATAATTATGGAAAAGCCAAAATAAGAATTCAAAACCAACTTTCTTATAAACTAGGACAAGCTTTGATTTTAAATTCTAAAAGTGTATTCGGTTTTTTATCTTTACCTTTTATAATATTAAGCATTGTTATTTCACATAAACAAGAACAAAAGGCTTATAAATTTAAAGTAAAGAAAAATCCAAATTTAGCTTTACCACCTTTAGAAACTTATCCTGATTATAATGAAGCTTTAAAAGAAAAAGAATGTTTTACTTATAAATTAGGAGAAGAATTTATTAAGGCTAGTAAAAATTGGTAT
>NZ_MJYC01000016.1:0-1287 GCF_001763115.1 Campylobacter sp. BCW_4323
AATGTTGGCATAGAATTCTTTAGTAAAGAATATGATTTTAAAAATATTACCCAAGAATTAAAAGAAAACTCCTTAGTAGAATTTAAATTAGACAATGAAGATAATCCTTATAATATTTATAAAATATATAAAAGTTCAAATTTCTTTAAAAATAAAGATGAACTTTTAAATTTTAAAGCTCCTGATATTGATTATATTATCTTTTTAGATTCTGATGATTATTGGGAATTAAATTGCATAGAAGAATGTGTTCCTAGAATGGATGGGGTTGAAGTGGTTTGGTTTGATAATAAAGCGTTTGATTATGAAATTAAAACAATTTATCCAACTTCTAAAACATTTATGGAATGTTTTAACTATAATATTAAAAATAAGCAAATTGATGGAAATACATGGTTTGATGAATGCCGTAAAAATAATATAACTTCCATTTGGATAGCTGTTATGGAAATGATTGATTTTGCTTATTTAAAAACATTAAAACTCAAATTTCTTGATGGAGTTTTATATGAAGATAATTTATTTGGAACCTTATTGTTTTTAAATGCTAAGAAATTATATGTTCTTGACAAAAAGCTTTATAATAATAGAATAAGAGCTAATAGTACAATGTGTCATGATAATAATTTAAGTTTTGAAAATTTAGCACCATTTTTTAGAATTTTATCCAATGATTTTTTAGACCCATATGATGCAAGAGAATACATAAAGTTACATAGTTGGACATGTATGACATTTGTATTGTTGTTAATGTATGTAAATAAATTTAAAAATAAGGAAAATTTAGAAAAAATTCGTTTCTTTTTATTCTCTTATAAGGATATTTTATTTGAGAATATAAAGTTGAATCAAGATCCTTGGGCTATAAAAGATAAGATAGATATTATTAATTTTTTTGTAAATAATAAATTTAAAGATAATAAACATCAGTTTAACACCAATTTATATGGCACAGCTAAACAAAGAATTCAAAATCAGCTTTGTTATAAATTAGGTCAAACTATGATTATTAATTCTAAAAGTATTATTGGTATTCTATTCATGCCAATATATTTGTTATCAGTATTTTTAAATTATAAACAAGATCAAAAAATATATTATCAAAAAATAAAAAAAGATCCAACTTTAAAATTACCCCCTTTAGAAAATTATCCAGATTACCAAGAAGCTTTAAAGTATAAAGAACACTTATCTTATAAACTAGGAAAAATTTTATTAGAATCTTTTAAAACTTGGCATAAAGGTGGTTTGTTTAAATTTCCTTTTTTAGCTAAGGGAGTGAAAAAA
>NZ_MJYC01000017.1:0-1278 GCF_001763115.1 Campylobacter sp. BCW_4323
AATGTTGGCATAGAATTCTTTAGTAAAGAATATGATTTTAAAAATATTACCCAAGAATTAAAAGAAAACTCCTTAGTAGAATTTAAATTAGACAATGAAGATAATCCTTATAATATTTATAAAATATATAAAAGTTCAAATTTCTTTAAAAATAAAGATGAACTTTTAAATTTTAAAGCTCCTGATATTGATTATATTATCTTTTTAGATTCTGATGATTATTGGGAATTAAATTGCATAGAAGAATGTGTTCCTAGAATGGATGGGGTTGAAGTGGTTTGGTTTGATTATAATAAAATTTATGAAAAAGATAGCTTGGAAAAAAAAGATGAGTGGACTTGGTTTAATTGTTATAATATGGGAATAAAAAAAGATATAATCATATCTGATGAATGGTTGGATAAATATTGCAATATTCAAACTTTCGCTTTTGTTTGGAGTGGGATGATTGCTTTTAATTACTTGAGCAATCAAAAGATAAAATTTTTAGATTATATTTTTCATCAAGATGTTTATTTTGGTTTTATGGTATTTTTTAAAAGTAATAAAATATCTCTATTAAATAAAAAAATAATAAATTATCGAATTAGAAGCAATGCTACAACCTTGAGGCAGAGTAAAATAGGTGAGCAAATAATCCTACCAAAATATCTTGATTTTTTGTCTAAATTTTATAATAAAAATGAAGATGCTAAAAAATATTACAGTCTTTTTAGTTGGAGTAAAATGGTTGAAAAAGCTATAGAAGACAGTTTTTACGATGAAAAGAATATTATAATAAATTATTTTTTGCCTTCTTTATGTATGCAACTTTTTCAAAAAGATATCAATAAAAATCTTGATCCGCTAAATATTGGAATTTATATAAATTTTTCTAAAGTAATATTTAAGATGTTTCGTTTAAAGCATCAAAATATTATTTTTAACACCAATTTATATGGCACAGCTAAACAAAGAATTCAAAATCAGCTTTGTTATAAATTAGGTCAAACTATGATTATTAATTCTAAAAGTATTATTGGTATTCTATTCATGCCAATATATTTGTTATCAGTATTTTTAAATTATAAACAAGATCAAAAAATATATTATCAAAAAATAAAAAAAGATCCAACTTTAAAATTACCCCCTTTAGAAAATTATCCAGATTACCAAGAAGCTTTAAAGTATAAAGAACACTTATCTTATAAACTAGGAAAAATTTTATTAGAATCTTTTAAAACTTGGCATAAAGGTGGTTTGTTTAAATTTCCTTTTTTAGCTAAGGGAGTGAAAAAA
>NZ_MJYC01000018.1:0-822 GCF_001763115.1 Campylobacter sp. BCW_4323
TCTTATAAATACTTGTTTTGATAGTAAAGAAATAACATTGGATAATGATATTAGTAGGGTAGGATTGAATGATGCATTTAGTAAAAGAACTATTGATTTTGTATTTTAAAACATTAGTCTAACACTTTAAGTGGGGCTTTGATATATTGCGATATTAAATATAAAGACAAATTATCTTTTAGCCCTAATGAAATTTATACCTTTAATGCCCCTAGTGTTTATGGTTGGAATTTTCCTAATATAGCTATATTTTAATTTTTAAAAAAGTAGAATAATTTTATTAAAAATATTAAAAAGGAAAATAAATGGGTGCATTTCGTAAGTTTTATATTGTTTGGGTAGTATTTTGTATAAGTGGGTTTGTTATTTCTCCTGCTGTAGGGCATAATCCAAATAGAGTGTATGAATTTTTTGTAATGCTAGGTTGGATTATTTTTCCTTTAATTCTATTAATGCTTTATCGCTTTTTTTCTCTTTGTGAAATAAAGTTTTTGTATATAGCATTGCTATTGTTACTTTATTATCCTATAGCTTTGATATTGTATTACATGTTTTATTATCATAATAGTTTTTATGTTACATTATATATTTTTTTATCATTATTTAAATAAAGGATAATTTTGAAAGAAAAAATCGATAAGCTAAGAGATTATGCCGAGCTTGCACAAGCTAGTTATTTTTATTTTGATTTAGAAGATTGTATATTGCAAGAAAATGAAACTATTATTACCTTAAATGAGCTTTTAAACTTAAGCTATAATGGCAAAATAGCTGGAAAAAAAGAAAAAGTCGGATAAAATATAGTTTTATTATAAAGGTGAA
>NZ_MJYC01000019.1:0-1332 GCF_001763115.1 Campylobacter sp. BCW_4323
GAAAATTCCAACCATAAACACTAGGGGCATTAAAGGTATAAATTTCATTAGGGCTAAAAGATAATTTGTCTTTATATTTAATATCGCAATATATCAAAGCCCCACTTAAAGTGTTAGACTAATGTTTTAAAATACAAAATCAATAGTTCTTTTACTAAATGCATCATTCAATCCTACCCTACTAATATCATTATCCAATGTTATTTCTTTACTATCAAAACAAGTATTTATAAGAGAAATACAATATTTAGGTTCTATTTTAACTATTTTATTTTGTTCAAAACGAGCTTGTATAGCTCTTTGCATAGGTAGAATTTTGATTATTATGCTTATCACCTAGTCTTTGGGTATCTAAATCTTTTTCTAATTCCTTTCCTTGATTATCAATAATAACACCTGTAAAAACTGGATCTAATAAAGCATAACTAGCATCTGCGACATTAGCATAGTCTAAAAATTTAGTAATTAAATCTAATTTAGCTTCTTGTGTTTTAATGTTTTTGCTCATTTATATCCTTACTTAAAATTATCAAAATAGCTACAAGTGAATACTTCTTCATATCTAAAATATAATCCAGAGCCCTCATCGCCTCTTAAGAATACACCATCATTTTCATATTTATATCTTATATATGTAGCAAAAGGCTTGGGCATTTTTTTATATTTTTTATCATATACTATGGTTATAATATTGCCATTTCGTTTCTCGGATTTTATCGTATCTTTTATATCATAATAAGTAAATGTTTCATTAAGTTTTTCATAATAAAAATATTCATAACCATCATCCTTAACTCGTTTTTCTATAGAAGGCTTTTTTTTTGTAAAATCGCTATACAATTCCCAATAAGCTTTATTGTAAATTATTACTTTATTATCTATATCTTTACACAAGCTCCTAAACTCATAATACTGCGGATCCATATATTTATAAGAACATCCTCCTACTAAGAATAATAAAAGATATGCAGGTAAAAGAAACAAAGTAAATTTTTTAAATATTGTTTTAAAATTTATAGTTTTTGTTTTATTTTTTAATTTACAAAAAATTTTAAAGATAAAATATAAAATAATAGAAAATATAAAAACAAAAAAGAAAAATATAAGAATAAATATTAAAAGATTAATAAAGAATTCTAGCATTTTTATTAACTCCTCTTAATTTTCTCTGTTTTTTTCATAAGACAATTTGTAGTGTCGGGCTGATGTTTTAAAAGTTTAAATCTATTTACAAAATCAATAGTTCTTTTACTCAGTGCATCATTTAACCCTACCCTACTAATATCATTATCCAATGTTATTTCTTTACTATCAAAACAAGTATTTATAAGA
>NZ_MJYC01000020.1:0-3937 GCF_001763115.1 Campylobacter sp. BCW_4323
AAATCTTTAGCCTCTAAAAGTGATCGAAGAATTTTGCAAATCTCACTTAAATCCTCAAAGCAAAGCACATTTGCAATAAACCACTCATCAAATTCTTCCTCAGTAGCATCACGATAAGATATTCCTGTTTCTTCTTCAAAAGCGACTTCGTATTCTTCTGGATCGATATGATCATACGCATCACTTAAAAAACCCTCTAAATGAGAATTAACAGCCTGTAAAACTTCTTTGCTAGGTTTTGTTTTTAAGAATTCTTTAAAATTCTCAAGATTGTCTAAAATTTCAACATCAAATTCCATAATATCTCCTTTTTATTATTTTTTTATCTTTCTTCTTTCTTCATACATTTTAATTTGTTCTGGTTCCTCTAAACTCGTATCAATATTGTATTCTTTAACCAATTGTTCCCAAGTCTTAGCACCTGCTTTTTTTAAGATTTTTATGTTTTTATTTATATCGCGAGTATTAGCTCTATCCAATGGAGTAGCAGGATCGTAATATTCAATTTTCCCATCTTCAATATCACTTATACAACAATTAGCAGCATTGACATCAGCTCCATATTGGATTAGCACTTCCACACAAGCTCCTATAGGCTTTTCTTTACTTCCTGCAGCTCTATGTAAAAGGGTTTCTCCTGCATCGCTAAAACTAAATTCATTTTCTGTTTTAATACTTCTCATATTAGGATTTGCTCCTAATTTTAAAGCTTCTTCTAAATAATTTGGCTGATTAAGCAATATCCAAACATGTAAAGGAGTGCTACCATGTTTTTCATTATAAGTTTCAAATGTGCATCCTTTTTTAAAAAAATACTCTATCACTTCTTTATTTTTTCCATCTCTATCAATATACCTACTAAGTGCATTGTATCCAAAGCACACTTCATCAGCTTTAAGTCCTAAACTCTCAAAATACTCCATCATTTCAAAACTTTGACTCTTATCATAAGCAATTCCTGCACAAGCTAAAGCGATAACAGGATCGATAATAGCTCTTTTGTTTTCTCTATCCCAATAAGGTGTATAGCATTTTTCAAAAAATATTTCAGGTACAGGATAATCTTTTAAAAATTCTTTAACTTCTTCAAGTTTGTTAGCCTCTACAAGATCATAAAATTCTAAACATAATTCTTCTAGATATTTTTCTTCTAAAGCTATTAATTCTTCTAATGTTTTCATTGTTTTTCCTTTCTTTGTAAATTTAGTTTTAATTTTAAGAAAATTGCTTTTAATCCGCTCTTAAATCACCTCCTTTTACCCTTAAACCTTTGCTATCTATAATCACTTGTGTTGTTCCTACTTGGAGTATAATTTTATCTTTTGTTTGTGTAATAGTTGTATTTCCTACCCTAGAAACGATTTGTTTTTGTGCTGTTAAAACACTTTCTTGATTTGCCATAGTATTTACATTATCAGCTGTAAAAGAGCAATTTTTCTTAGCTTTAAAACTTGGAGTAAAGATAATATTCTTTTTTAGTAAAGTTAAAGTATTAGAATAAGATTTACTTAAATTTAAATCTTTTAAATTTAAATGATCATTCGTATTAATAGAATTAGCTAAGATGGCATCATCAATTAAGATTTGAGTATTAGCAATAATAATAAAGTCTTTAAGCAAAGAAGCTTTATCTTGTTTTTCTTCATCTTGATTTTTTATTTCTTCTTGATGATTAAACTCCTTATAATTTAAAGTGATAAAATCTCCTAAGCTAAGATGATAAATATTACTTTTTGCTAGTAAGCTTTCATTTAATACTAAGGCTCTTTTTTCTTTAAGAGAAGGCTTAGTCTTTAAATCAATGCTTTTTGTAAAAGAATATTCACTCTCATAAAAATGTTCATTATAATAAGCTTTGTTATTAAGTTCTTGTTCATAAGGAACTTTACTAGAGTGTAAAGATAAAAGATTTAAAGGAGTATTGGCATTAATACTAGAATGTGTAAAAGAATTAGTTCTTAAACTTTGCTCTTTATAAATAGAAGAAATACAAGCTTGATTTAAAATATTATTAATATTAGGATTATACTCAATTTCTTTATTTTTTACATTTTTATATACATCACAAAAATAAATAGTGTTCTCATCTTCATAAAAAAAGATTCCATTATTATGGCTTAATCTTGTAATAAAGTCTAAATCACTTTCATTGTATTGAGAAATGAGTTCTTGTTCTTCATAATTAAAATGTATATTAGAATAATCAATTTCTTTATGTAAGATGTCTTGATAAAAACCAAGGGTTTGTTTAATCACTTCTATAATATTAGTATGAGTATAAATACGATTGGCTTTATTTAAAGAAAGTCTTATCAAGACTGATTGAAGCTTAAAAGAAAAAAATGCTTGTATTTTATTTGCTTAGTATTTGAAGCGCTATCATTAATATTTAAAGCACTTTCATGATTAATGCCTAGATATTTTATATAAGTGATAATTCCCTTATAATTTTTAACTTCATTTGTGTCAAAATTTAAAGTATTGTTTTCATAAGGATTATGAATACTTAAAATAGCTTCTTGATCGATTAAAACATTAGGATGAAAATTAAAATCTTGACTTAGATTAAATAAGCTTTCATCTAAACTTTCAAAAAAACCTTCACATTCTATAGAAAAAAGTTCTTCAAGACTTTCTTTGATAATGGCTTTAGTGATTTTAAAGGGTAGGGGATTTGAAGTAGAATTTGATATATTAAGACTCATATAAGAATTAAGAGACATTGAAGATCCTTTTGGGGGTTGAGTTTATGGTGTTTATAATTTCACTATGTTTTTAATTTTTATATTTATTATTTTAACACAAATAGTCTAAATTTGAGTAGAAAAAGAAATTGCTTATTTTTGTTATTAAAATCTATTTTTTATCTAAATTTACTTCTATGATATTGGGTTCTTTTTCGCTGTTTTGTGTATTTTCTAAACGCAATTTTATTTTATTTGCACCCATAGGAGTTAAAATAGTAAAATATCTAATATTATTTTCATAAAAATCCCAAATTTCATCCAATTCCAAATAATTTGCTAATCCATATTCTTTAAACTCACATTCTTTATAGATTGATTTTAAAAATTTTGGCACTTCATTAATAATAAAAAGTATTTTGATTTTTTCTTTTTGAGAATTAATATCCAATTCTTTAATCAGATTATTTTGATATTCTTGCTTTATTATTTCTATTATTTTTTTATTATCACAATTTTTTAAATCATTAAGATTAATATCTATTTCTTTTTTTAACTCTAATTCTTGAAGAAAATAATTTGTGTTCTTATAATCAGAAGTTTGTGGTAATAATATATTTAATTTTTCATCACTTTTAAAAATTAATTTCGCTATATTCATAATTTTAATATTTAATTCTAATATAGCGTAAAAATCTTTTTTAGAAAAAATTTTATCTACACCTTTTTTCATATTTACAATATCTAAATTCTCATCAGATAAAAATTCTACAAGTTTATTTAAAAATATAGCTTGAGGAAGCATTACCACCCTTTAAGCTCTAAACTTTCAAGCTCTTCTAAACTCATTGCTCTAATTAAAATCCTTTCTTCTGATTGAATTAAAGAAAAATCTTGTAATTTCTCTAAAGCTTCTTTATATTCTAAATATATCCTAAAGGTTTATCTTCGCTAATGCTAAAAAAGCTTAATCTCCATTTGGCTTCTTTATCTTCATCATCTAATTCAAAATTTTCCCAAGGTTTTTTAAAAAGAATAGTATCTGTATCTTCACTTAGGGTGAAATTTATTATTAATCCATCCGGTGTTTCATAAAGTTTAGGTATAGCTTCATAAGCTTCTTTCCAACGTCTTTGTAAAAGTTTTAAATATTCTATAAATTTTTCCTTAAATATAAAATGAAAAATTATAACTAAAAATCTTTTTATATTAAATCATAAGGAAAGTATTTACACAAAGCTAATTCTATTTTG
>NZ_MJYC01000021.1:0-1613 GCF_001763115.1 Campylobacter sp. BCW_4323
AAATCTTTAGCCTCTAAAAGTGATCGAAGAATTTTGCAAATCTCACTTAAATCCTCAAAGCAAAGCACATTTGCAATAAACCACTCATCAAATTCTTCCTCAGTAGCATCACGATAAGATATTCCTGTTTCTTCTTCAAAAGCGACTTCGTATTCTTCTGGATCGATATGATCATACGCATCACTTAAAAAACCCTCTAAATGAGAATTAACAGCCTGTAAAACTTCTTTGCTAGGTTTTGTTTTTAAGAATTCTTTAAAATTCTCAAGATTGTCTAAAATTTCAACATCAAATTCCATAATATCTCCTTTTTATTATTTTTTTATCTTTCTTCTTTCTTCATACATTTTAATTTGTTCTGGTTCTTCCAAGCTTGTATCGATATTGTATTCTTTAACCAATTGTTCCCAAGTCTTAGCACCTGCTTTTTTTAAGATTGTTTTATTTTTATTTATCTCAAAAGAAATAGCCTCATCCAATGGAGTAGCAGGTTCAAAATAATCAATTTTATCATCTTTAGTTTTATTGATAGTGCAATTAGCAGCATTGACATCAGCTCCATATTTGATCAAAATTTCCAAACAAGTTCCAATAGGTTTTTTATCGGATGTTGCAGCTATATGTAAAAGGGTTTCTCCTGCATCGATATAACTGTGTTCATGTTCTGTTTTAATCCTTCTCATATTTACATCAGCGCCAAATTGTAAAGCCACTTCTAAAAAATTTACAGATTCGGGATCGCCAAGCAATATCCAAGAATGCAAAGGGGTGGCACCTCGTTCATCATAAACTTCAAATTTACATCCTTTTTTAAAAAAATAATCAATCATTTTTTTATTTTTTCCACCCACTCCAATATAATCAGTAAGGGCATTATTTCCTAAACACTCATCATCAGCTTTAAGTCCTAAACTCTCAAAATACTCCATCATTTCAAAACTTTGACTCTTATCATAAGCAATCCCTGCCCAAGCTAAAGTAGAACTAGGATTAAAAAAAGGTATAGGATGATCACACCAATATACCTTACGACGTTTCTCTAAAAATACTTCAGGCACGGGATAATCTTTTAAAAACTCTTTCACTTCTTTAAGTTTATTATCTTTAATAAGATCAAAAAACTCCCAACCTAACTCCCTTATAGCTTCTTCATCCATAGCTTGCATTTCTTCTAAAGTTTTCATTTGTTTTTCCTTAAAATAATTTTTTAATTTTTTTTATTTGTTAAAATTTTCCAAAGCTTTATCTAAATCTTTAGCCTCTAAAAGTGATCGAAGAATTTTGCAAATCTCACTTAAATCCTCAAAGCAAAGCACATTTGCAATAAACCACTCATCAAATTCTTCCTCAGTAGCATCACGATAAGATATTCCTGTTTCTTCTTCAAAAGCGACTTCGTATTCTTCTGGATCGATATGATCATACGCATCACTTAAAAAACCCTCTAAATGAGAATTAACAGCCTGTAAAACTTCTTTGCTAGGTTTTGTTTTTAAGAATTCTTTAAAATTCTCAAGATTGTCTAAAATTTCAACATCAAATTCCATAATATCTCCTTTTTATTATTTTTTTATCTTTCTTCTTTCTTCATACATTTTAATTTGTTCTGGTTC
>NZ_MJYC01000022.1:0-495 GCF_001763115.1 Campylobacter sp. BCW_4323
TGCTAATGTAGATGAAAAAGGAAATTTAATCAATGAAGAATACGCTTATATTTATGATGAAGTAAGTTCTCATCGTGGAACATTAAAATCTTATTCTTTCTTTAATGAATGGGAATTGTCTGCTTTACTTTTGGGAAATATTAAAGCTAGTCCTACAGCTGCCGTAGGATTTAAAGCAAGACAACAACAAGCATTGTTTTTACAAGCTCAACTTGGAGATAAAAATGCTTTTAAAAGTTTAGGTTTAGCAGTATTGTGTTCTAATTCTTTTCTTACAGGGCAACATTGGAATAAGCTTAGAGCAAAAATGATTTACGATTTACACGATTATCATTATGAGAGTTTATTAGATGAATTTGGTATGCTTCCTTTTTTAGATGAGATTATAGGAGCAGATTGGACGATTGATTTAAATAAATATGATTTTGCCTATGATGAAGAAGGTAGAATCATTTGGGCTTTATATGATGATATTGAAAAAGGTAAATTAAAAGA
>NZ_MJYC01000023.1:0-523 GCF_001763115.1 Campylobacter sp. BCW_4323
TAAGGAAAAAACAATGAAAACCGTAGGTGTAGTTATCCCAATCTATAATGTGGAAAAATATTTAAAAGAATGTTTAGATAGTGTTGTTAATCAAACTTATAAAAATTTACAAGTTGTACTTGTAAATGATGGAAGTACTGATGAAAACTCACTCAATATAGCAAAAGAATATACTTTAAAAGATGAAAGATTTATACTTTTTGATAAGGAAAACGGGGGACAAAGTACAGCAAGAAATGTTGGCATAGAATTCTTTAGTAAAGAATATGATTTTAAAAATATTACCCAAGAATTAAAAGAAAACTCCTTAGTAGAATTTAAATTAGACAATGAAGATAATCCTTATAATATTTATAAAATATATAAAAGTTCAAATTTCTTTAAAAATAAAGATGAACTTTTAAATTTTAAAGCTCCTGATATTGATTATATTATCTTTTTAGATTCTGATGATTATTGGGAATTAAATTGCATAGAAGAATGTGTTCCTAGAATGGATGGGGTTGAAGTGGTTTGGTTTGAT
>NZ_MJYC01000024.1:0-1052 GCF_001763115.1 Campylobacter sp. BCW_4323
AACAATAGCCATAAAAAAGATAATAAAAGATATTAAAAAATAAGATTTTACAAATTCTTTTATATTAATCTTAATCCAATAATTTAAAATAGAAAAGGCAATAAGAACGCTTAGAGCTATAAGATAAAATTCTATAACACTACAAGCAAAAATAAATCCTATAAAACCTAAAAAAATAGAAAGTGTAATGCTATCTCCCATTTAAACTCCTGTATTATAAAGTACATTATAAGCTTTATTTTTAAAATCAAGCTTAGCGATAAAATCTTTACTATAAAGTTTAAAATCCAAACCATAAGGAGTGAATTTTTGATAGTCTTTAAAGATTTTCATATATCACATACATACTTGTAATTAATATAGGATTACACACAAACCCTATAAACCAACTTAATTTTTTGCGTTTTTCTCCTGTGCTATAACATTTAAATAAATAAGCTTGTAATAAACAAGGAGGTATAAAAAATGTGATTGTACAAAAGCCAATACTTGTAAAAAATAAAAATCCGAAATAACCATGTACTTTATACTCTTGTGGTGATAATTCTTCAATTTCTGGAGGACCAAGTAATACAAGCCCTCTAGAAGTTTCAAGATCATAAGTAAGATAAAATATGATAACAATAGCCATAAAAAAGATAATAAAAGATATTAAAAAATAAGATTTTAAAAATTCTTTTATGTTAATCTTAATCCAATAATTTATAATAGAAAAGACAACAAGGACAATCAAAGCTATTATAATATAGTTTTTTATAAAAATTACAAAATAAAGAATAGAAAATAACATTCCCATAATAATTGACAATGTAATACTATCTCCCATTTAAACTCCTGTATTATAAAGCACATTATAAGCTTTATTTTTAAAATCAAGCTTAGTGATAAAATCTTTACTATAAAGTTTAAAATCCAAACCATAAGGAGTGAATTTTTGATAGTCTTTAAAGATTTTAATACATCACATACACACCCGCCATTAATATAGGATTACACACAAACCCTATAAACCAACTTAATTTTTTGTGTTTTTCTCCTGTGCTATAACATTT
>NZ_MJYC01000025.1:0-2205 GCF_001763115.1 Campylobacter sp. BCW_4323
ATCTGACAAAGTGTGTGTATGATCAAAATATGCATTTCTTGAATTCTAGCCGTATCATCGCTTGGTACAACAAGATTATGATCACAAAGCTTATTCATCATTCCACCACCTTTTCCGCTAAGCCCTAAACAAAGCATATTAAGTTCTTTTGCTTTTTTAAAAGCTTCTAAAACATTAGGGCTTTTTCCGCTCGTTGAAATACCGATTAAAATATCATTTTCATTTCCTAAAGCTTCCACTTGTCTTGAAAAAACAAACTCAAAACCATAGTCATTTCCTATAGCACTAAGTGCTGAAGTATCGGTTGTAAGTGCTATACCTGCTAAAGCCTTGCGTTCTTTTTTATAACGCCCGCTAAGTTCAGCCGCAAAATGCTGAGCATCAGCTGCACTTCCACCATTTCCACAAATCAAAATTTTGCCACCTTTTTTTAAGCACTCACATAAAAGTTCGCCTACTTTAGCGATTTGTCCTTTTAAAATTTCACTTTCTTGAACGATTTTTTGATGTTCTTGCCATTCTTTTTCCACTAAATTTATCATTTTTTATCCTTAATCTTTTCTATGATCTTGCTCGTACTAAATCCTTCTTCAAAGTCGATTAATTTAACCCTTGAAACGATATCCGCACCCACAACAAGCTTATCTTTATAATCAGCCCCTTTAACCAAAATATCGGGTTTTAAAAAGCCTTGCTTATCCCAATTGCGGATTGTTTGTATTGTAACACCAAGTAAATTTGCAGCATGTCCGATAGAAATGAGCTTATTCATTATAGTTTAATTCTACTAGAATGATTATATTCATTATTACAAGAGTGGCTTTTGGATTGTGTTTTATCTGATATTAAATCATTAAACCAAGCAACATTATTTTGCAAATCCAATATCCCATTTGTTATCTTTGCAATTAATTCATAATTTTTAGTATTATCATAAACCAAAATCTCATCACATAATGGCATAATTTTTAAAAGATTTTGCATACTTTCATAATATCTTTTATCTATTAAATGTGGCTCTATGTCGTGTCCGCCTTTAGCTACTCTTATTTTTACTCGTGCTTTTGCAGTTTGCGGGCTATCAAGTCCTACGAAGTGTAAATTGATTTTATAACCATGCTCTTTTAATTCACTAAATAGATTTAATATAGCTTTTCCGCAAAGCGTAGTTTCTTGATTAAAATTAAGTTTATCATTTATATATACTTTACGCATTTTTATAGCTATCTTTGAGGCACGAATTTGAGTTTGTCTATCTCTATGATCTCCAATGCTTTGAGCTATCTCATCTACATTTATGCGATAACCTAAATTTATTCCTTGCTCTTGTGCTAAAAAATATAAAGTAGTCTTTCCTGCACCATTTACACCAGCAAAAATAGTAGCCGTTGGTTGATTTACCATAAAAAGTTCCTTGTATAAATTTTAAGTAATAATAATAAATTTTCAATAAAAATCTAAAAATATTTGATATTTATTTATAGTTTTTCATAGGTTTTTATAAATCAGTTTTATAGCTCCCATCTATGATCTGACAAAGTGTGTGTATGATCAAAATATGCATTTCTTGAATTCTAGCCGTATCATCGCTTGGTACAACAAGATTATGATCACAAAGCTTATTCATCATTCCACCACCTTTTCCGCTAAGCCCTAAACAAAGCATATTAAGTTCTTTTGCTTTTTTAAAAGCTTCTAAAACATTAGGGCTTTTTCCGCTCGTTGAAATACCGATTAAAATATCATTTTCATTTCCTAAAGCTTCCACTTGTCTTGAAAAAACAAACTCAAAACCATAGTCATTTCCTATAGCACTAAGTGCTGAAGTATCGGTTGTAAGTGCTATACCTGCTAAAGCCTTGCGTTCTTTTTTATAACGCCCGCTAAGTTCAGCCGCAAAATGCTGAGCATCAGCTGCACTTCCACCATTTCCACAAATCAAAATTTTGCCACCTTTTTTTAAGCACTCACATAAAAGTTCGCCTACTTTAGCGATTTGTCCTTTTAAAATTTCACTTTCTTGAACGATTTTTTGATGTTCTTGCCATTCTTTTTCCACTAAATTTATCATTTTTTATCCTTAATCTTTTCTATGATCTTGCTCGTACTAAATCCTTCTTCAAAGTCGATTAATTTAACCCTTGAAACGATATCCGCACCCACAACAAGCTTATCTTTATAATCAGCCCCTTTAACCAAAATATC
>NZ_MJYC01000026.1:0-88493 GCF_001763115.1 Campylobacter sp. BCW_4323
TTACTTGGTTTAGAGATTGGTTGCCTAATTTAAAAACTTCAGTAGAACTTGGAGCTAAGTTTAATATCAATCCTAAAGTAGAAGCTGAGGCTAGATTTGGAAATATAAAAGTAAGTGATGAGTTTGATTTACCAAGAATACAAAAATTTGTAAGCACTTCTTTTATCGTTCCTGTTAATGAAGCTTTCTATTTTAGTTTAAACTATAATGGAATGTTTGATAAAGATGGCAATACCCATACAGGATTTGCTCAGTTTAATTATCTTTGGTAATCTTATAAAAGATCATACCTTAGTTTAATTAGTTTACTCTCCTACTTGTTAAAAATTTCATCCTGATAATTTTAAAATTATTAGGATGGATGTTTTTAAGGTTGTTAAACTCTTTTTAGATTACAATCATTCTTTTAAAGTATTTTAAAAACTCAGCTAAGATTAACAATAAATCATTTTAAATTATTTTAAGACGATTAAAAAGAAGTGAAGAGGATTGAAGATTAAAAATTAACTTTTTAAAATCCTTGCAAGTTTAAGTAAATTTGAAATCAAAAATTCTTTTTTTACGAGTTTAGGATTGGTTTTAAGCTCGTATTCGCTTTTAAGTAAAAGAATGAAAATTTCTTTATATTGTTCGATTTTTAAACTAAAGGCTTGAGAGCTTAAATTTTGTCCCACTTGAGGGGGTGGAGTGTAGCCTAAAAGCTCTTTAAAATCAATTTTGCCATTGACTTTAGCATAAAGTGCGATTTTAAATAAACGATAAAAAGAATTATATAAAGAGTTGATTAAAGCAATTTCATTAAAATTATCTAAAATTTTTTCAAGTTCGCTTTTAAAGTCTTGTTTTTTTAAAATTTTATCAAAAAAGCTTTCAAAACTTCCTGTATTTAAACTATAGCAGTATTGTTCTATGGTTTTTTCATCTACTCTTAAACCGCTAAATTTATTAAGTTCGCTTGCAGCAAGATACAAGTTTTCATCAAAACTTGTAAAAAGAGTAAATAAAGCATTTTGAGTGATTTCAACCCTTAGTTGTTTTGCTTTTATGCTTAAAAGCTCCACGCCTTCTTTAGCTCCGTTAGCTTTAAAAAATCTTACAAAATGAGGAGAGAAAATTTTTTCTATGTCACTTTGCTTTGAACTTTCATCATAAAATTCTAAAAGAAAGAAATTGTCCGCATTGTTTTTGCAAAGTTCGACTAAAATTTTAAGATCTTTTATTGGAATTTTTTTAGAGGTTTTAATTTCTAATAATTTTTTTTCGCTAAAAAGCGATCCTGCGCTTAAAAAATCACTCGCACGAGTGAAGTTGTATTCTTCAAAAAAAAGTTTTAAAGTTTCATCGGGTTTATATTTTTCTTTTATAAATTCAGCATAAAGTTCGCTTTGAAAATTATCTGCTCCATAAAGAAAGAAAAAATTAGGTATTGAATCTTTAGAAAGCAGGGTTTGAAGCTCTTTTCTATACATTTTCTTCCTTTATAAGTCTTTGGGTGATTTTAGCATAAATTTTTGCCATAACTATATCCGCTTCCATGATTTGCACTTCAACACTTTCTAGTAAATTTACACGCGTATCATAAAGGATTATATCCGCTCCTTTGATTTCATCATCTAGTTTAGCTATGCAAACTCCATCATTTTGCACAATCAAAGCTTTAAATTTTTTGCCTATATTTTTAGCTGCCCATCTAGTAAATTTTCTATCCATAAAATCAAAAGCAACCTTATCCGCCTCTCTTTCAAGCGTACTAAGACTCTCGCAAGTGTTTTCTATGTTTAAAAGCAGATAATTAAAAAGTTTTTCATCGTTTTTTTGTTTGGCTTTTAAAAGTCTGTGTAAAATAAGATCAGAATACCTTCTTATAGGGCTTGTAAAATGTGAGTATTTATCAAAACCTAAGCCAAAATGTCCCGCATTTACGCTAGAATATTCCGCTTTTTTTTGTGCTTTGATGATGAGTTTATCTACTTCTGCTCTTAAATTTAACTCATCGGCTAAAGCTTGTATGTCGCGTATGAGCTCAGGAAGATTGGGCTTAAAATTTACATCGATGCCTAGTTCGCGTAATTCATTTAAAAGTTTATCGATTTTTCTTACATCAGCACTTAAGTGATTTCTAAAAATACCTATATCTATGAGTTTTGCTGCGGCTTTATTGGCTAAAAGCATACAATCTTCGATCAAATTATGCGAAGGCGTGTCTTTTTCAAAAACTGTGCTTTTTAGACTTAAATTTTCATCTAAATTCATTCTTAATTCTTCGGTGCGAAATTCAAAGGCATTTTTAAGACGCATTTTGCGTAAATTTTTTGTGATTTCAAAAAGCTCATAAAGCCATGAAAGTTCTTTTAAATCAGGTTTTTGTACCAAAATTTCATCAACTTCATCGTAATTAAAACGGCGTTTTGAGTTGATAATACCTTCAAAAAGTTCTTCTTTGATGACTTTATTTTCATGATTGAGCGTGATTTTAAAACAATACGCTAAGCGATCTAAATGAGGTTTTAAAGAACAGATATTTTCACTTAAAGGACGAGGTAACATAGGTATAGCAATATGTGGAAAATAAATAGAAAATCCACGATTTCTTGCTTCTTTATCTATAGCACTATAAGCATAAACATATTCGCTAACATCAGCAATAGCTACATAAATTTCTCGTTTTTGAGTGTCAAAATAAATCGCATCATCAAAATCTTTTGCATGTATAGGATCTATAGTGCAAAAAGGCAGGGCTCTTAAATCCATGCGATTTTCATACATACTCGCATCAACACTATCGCCGTTTGCTAGGGCTTCTTTGATACAAGCGTCGCTAAATTCGTTATTTTTATTAAAAAGAGCTAAGGAGATTTTTTCATCTATACTTTCATCATCAATATGCCCTAAAACTTCTATGATATTGTTATTTTCATTTTCTATTTTTAAAACTGTTCCTAAAGGTAGCGATTTTAAGGATTTTTGAGAAGCTTTTAAGGCAGTGCTTAATCCTGTTTTGATATTCATTCCAAGTACGGCTTCGCCATACCTTTTGGTGATTACTAAAGAGGTTTCATTGGCTATTTTTAGAACCAAAATTACCTTTGCACTAGGGCGTTTTTTCTTTAAAGGTAGAAGTTTTACCGCAACTATATCTTTATAGTTTGCACCTTTTAGGTTTTTGTTTTCTATCAAAAGATCTTTTTTGAAACTTTCATCAAAGCATTGTAAAAAACCTGTGCCTTTGCTCGAAATATCAAGCACCCCAAAGGCAAAACCATTGTTAAGATAGTATTTGTTTTTGTGTTCTTTGATGATGTGATTGGCTAAAAGTTCTCTTAAAATTTGTTTAAATTCATTGCTTACTTCGTGAGAGCCAATGCCATAACTAAGACTGTTTAAAAATTCTTTCACTTTTGATACTTTATGATTTTTTGTAAAATTCTTACATAAAGTTTATAAAAAAAATATGAAATTTATACTTTAATTGCTATAATAATACCTTTAATTTTTGAATTTTTAAGGAGTGAATATGGCTATTACGGTATATTATGATAAAGATTGTGATTTAAATTTAATCAAATCAAAAAAAGTAGCAATTATAGGTTTTGGCTCTCAAGGACACGCTCATGCCATGAATTTAAGGGATAATGGCGTAAATGTAATTATCGGACTTCGCGAAGGTAGTGTAAGTGCTGTTAAAGCAAAAAATGCTGGTTTTGAAGTAATGAGTGTAAGTGAGGCTTCTAAGACAGCAGATGTGATTATGATTTTAGCTCCTGATGAAATTCAAGCAGATATTTTTAATGTCGAAATAAAACCAAATTTAAGTGAAGGTAAGGCTATAGCTTTTGCACACGGTTTTAATATCCACTATGGTCAAATTGTTGTTCCAAAAGGTGTAGATGTTATTATGATAGCACCTAAAGCACCAGGACATACAGTAAGAAATGAATTTACTTTAGGAGGTGGAACTCCTTGCTTGATAGCCATCCATCAAGATGAAAGTAAAAATGCTAAAAATTTAGCCTTAAGTTATGCAAGTGCGATTGGGGGCGGACGCACAGGTATTATAGAAACAACCTTTAAAGCTGAAACAGAAACAGATCTTTTTGGTGAACAAGCCGTGCTTTGTGGTGGACTTAGTGCTTTGATTCAAGCAGGTTTTGAGACTTTAGTTGAAGCAGGTTATGAACCTGAAATGGCTTATTTTGAGTGTTTGCATGAAATGAAACTCATTGTGGATTTGATTTATCAAGGTGGTATTGCAGATATGCGTTATTCTATCTCAAATACTGCAGAATACGGCGATTACATCACAGGGCCAAAGATTATTACTGAAGAGACTAAAAAAGCGATGAAAGGTGTTTTAAAAGATATACAAAATGGTGTTTTTGCAAAAGATTTTATCTTAGAACGCCGTGCAGGTTTTGCTAGAATGCATGCAGAACGCAAAAATATGAATGATTCTTTGATAGAAAAAACAGGGCGTAATTTGCGCGCTATGATGCCTTGGATCAGTGCTAAAAAATTAGTAGATAAAGATAAGAACTAAACATTGTCAAAGAAAAAATTAGTTCAAATTCAGCGTTATTTAATCATAGCTATACTTTTTTTACTTTGTATAGCTTTAGCTTTGGGAATTTTAGTAAAATATCAAAATTCCCAAGATGTTTCTTCTGCTAAGCCGGATTATTTTGTTGATAAACAAGAAGATTTAATTTCATCAAACAAAGATCATTACGAAATTGGTATTTTTCAAGAGAGTGAGTTTGATAATAATAAATCTGTAAGTATTTTAGAGCAAAAAATTCAAGAAATTGATGATTTAAATACAAGTTTAAATGAGCAAAATTTAAGCAGTGTGGAGCAGAATTTAAGTTTAGAACAAAATCAGAGTTTAGAGCAAAATTTTATTCCAAAAGATATAAATTTAACCCAAGATCAAAATTTAACTTTTGATGAAGATATTCATTTAAATAAAATTTCTAAAAAACCAAAACTTGCTATTATTATCGATGATATGGCAAATGCAAGTCAGGTTAGAGGTTTAAAAGCTTTAAATTTAAAGTTAAATCCTTCTTTTTTTCCGCCAGATAAAAACCATAGCGAAACGCCAAAACTTGCTTTAAAATTTGATTTTTATATGGTGCATTTACCTTTAGCAGCGATTAATTACAATAAACCCGAGCTTGATACTTTAAATCCAAATGATAGCAAAGAAAGAATTTTTAAAAAAATCAAGCAAATTAAAAAAGATTTTAAGGATTTAAGATATATCAATAATCACACAGGAAGTTTATTTACAAGCAATGAAGAAGCTATGAGAAAGCTTTACGAGGCTTTAAAAAATCAAAATATATTTTTTGTAGATTCTAAAACTATAGGAAATTCTAAGGCAAATAAAATCGCTAAAGAACTCAGTATGCCTTATATACAAAGAGATGTGTTTTTGGATAATGAAGATGATGTTAATTATGTTAAAAAACAACTTCAAAGCGCAGTAAAACTTGCACAAAAAAAAGGTTTTGTTATAGCCATAGGACATCCTAGGAAAAATACTTTTAAAGCCTTAGAGCAAAGTAAGGATTTGTTAAAAGGCGTTGATCTTGTGTATTTGAGTGAAATTTATGGCAAGTGAAATTTTGCCTGATGAATTTTTGAAACTTTTTAAAGATTTAAAAAAGCCTCCTAAAAAATTACACTACAAAGGAAATTTATCTTTATTAAGACAAGATAAAATCGCTATTATAGGTTCAAGGCGTATGAGTGTTTATACGAAAAATTGTGTTTTTTCCTTAGTGAGTATGCTTAAAAATACCCATCTTTGCGTGGTAAGTGGCGGTGCTTTGGGTGTGGATATCACTGCAAGTATGGCAGCTATGCCAAATACTATAGGTATTTTTGCTAATGGTTTAGATCAAATTTATCCAAGAACTAATGAAAAAATCATTAAACAAATTTATGAAAACGCTTTAGCTTTAAGCGAATACGAAGATGATTATTTGCCAAAAAATTATGACTTTTTACTAAGAAACCGTTTGGTTATTGCTTTAAGCAAGGCTGTTGTGGTTGCACAAGCAGATATAAAAAGTGGTTCTATGCAAAGTGCAAGGCTTGCTTTAGAGCTTAATAAGCCTTTATATGTTTTACCGCAAAGACTAGGAGAAAGCACAGGGACTAATTTACTTTTAAAGGAAAATAAAGCAAAGTTAATCTGTGATTTTAAAGAATTTGTAAGTGAGTTTGCAAGTATAGATATAAATCAAGATGAATTTTTAGAGTTTTGTAAAAAAGGTGTGAGTGTTGATGAGGCTTTAAAAATTTATGGACAAAAAGTTTATGAATACGAACTTGAGGGAAAAATTTCCATAGAAGGGCTTTTTATAAGGGTTTTAGTATGAGAGCTTTGGCTTTAGATGTAGGTTTAAAACGCATAGGTGTAGCGCTTTGCGTAGATAAAAAGATCGCTTTACCTTTAGATGCAGTTTTAAGAAAAAATCGCAATCAAGCCGCTAATGAAATCAAAAATTTACTTAAAATACATGAAATTTCTTTACTCATTGTAGGCATTCCTAAGGGTGGGTCAAGTGAAGAAGAAATGACAAGACGCATTAAGCATTTTGTTTCTTTGCTTGAATTTGATAAAGAAATTTGCTTTGTAGATGAAAGCGGAACAAGTAAAGAAGCTTTAGAATACGGCGTAGCAAATACACGCAAAAAAGATGGTAAATTAGACTCTTTGGCTGCTTTTATCATGATAAAGGATTATTTTGCTCTCTAGAATAGAAAAACTTTATACCAAAGATGAAATGCAAAATATTTTATCTTCTTTTACTCAAGAAAAAAATGTTTGCGTATTTGCAAATACTTTAAAAATTAGCACTGAAGAATTAGAAAAAGAATTTTTAAAACAAAATTTAAAATTTAAAAAGATTAATGCTTATTGTTATTTGTTTGACGCCAAAGATAAAGCCATCTTAAGTTCTATGAAAGCTTTTAATGAGGCGTACTTTTATATACAAAATTATTCTTCTTATTTGTGTGCTTTAAATTTAGAGGTCAAAGCAGGGCAAAGTGTTCTTGATATGTGTGCAGCTCCGGGTGGCAAAAGTATCAATCTTGCAAATTTTATGCAAAATACAGGTTATTTAGCTTGCAATGAGATGAGTAGGGATAGATTTTTTATTTTGCAAAAAAATCTTAAAAATTACGGCGTGAATGCTAAAGTTTTTATGAAAGATGGTAAAAATATAGGCAATTTATGTCCTTTAAAATTTGATAAAATCTTACTCGATGCGCCTTGTTCAACTTTTGCTAAAATAGGTTTTGATTTAGAAAAAAGTTATAAAGAAATCAAAAATATTGCAAAAACTCAAAAAAAACTTCTACATTCTGCTTTAAAGGCATTAAAAATAGGTGGAGAGCTTGTATATAGTACTTGCACCTTTACCAAGGAAGAAAATGAAGAAGTGATAGAGAATGCTTTAAAAAGCGAGTTTAAATTAGATCTTTTAGATATTGATTTGGAAAATGTTGAGGCTAAAGCAGGGCAAAGTGAAGAATTTGCTGAAATTTCAAAATGCAGACGGATTTTACCAAGCTTAGACTATGATGGATTTTTTATAGCTAAGCTTAGGAAATTATGTTAATTAATAAAATTATTCACATTTAAATACTAATTCATAAAAAAACTTAAAAAACAATAAATAATTTTTTCTTTATTTTAAAGCTTAAAGTTCTATTTTTAACTACTTTGAAAAGAAAATCACAGCGTGAAAAGGCTGTGAATAAAGTTGAAATTTTTTTAACCTTAAAAAGATGAAATTAGTCTGATTGTATTTTTTGCAGTTTTGGAGCTATTACAGCTTGACAATATCCTTGATTGGGATTATTTGTAAAATAATGTTGATGATAGTTTTCAGCTTTGTAGTAAGTTTGCAATCTTGAAATTTTAGTAACTATTTTTTTGCTTAATATTTTTTGCTGTTCTTCGATGAAATTTTGAGCTAAAATTTTATCTTCTTCATTTTCGTAAAAGATTATTGAGCGATATTGTATACCAATATCTCCACCTTGTTTATCTATACTTGTTGGATCATGAATTTTAAAAAAGAGTGTTAAGATTTCAAGAAGAGAGATTTGTTTTTCATCATAATTTATTTTGACAACTTCTATGTTGCCATCACCATTGCACACGCTTTCATAGCTAGGATTTGGATTTCCTCCGCTATATCCAACTTCAGTATCGATTACACCTTTTAGGCGTTCAAATACAGCTTCAACACACCAAAAACAACCACCACCTAAAACGATATTTTTCATTGTGAGTTTTCCTTGAGTTTAGCCCTTTGAAGGGCTAGGATTATTTGTAGTTTTTGATTGCTTTTTCTAAAATTTCAATTGCAGCTTTTTCATCTTTGAAATCTTGTACTTTAACCCATTTGTTTGGCTCTAAAATTTTATAAGTTTCAAAGAAATTTTTGATTTTATTTAAAGTTGCTTGTGGTAAATCTGTGTAAGTTTTTATATTATCATATCTTGCATCTATTTTTGAATTTGGAACCGCAAGAAGTTTTTCATCCATTCCGCTTTCATCTTCCATGATTAAAACACCGATTAAGCGACAAGGAATCACAGCTCCAGCTTGGATAGGATATTCATTAAGTACTAAAATATCCACAGGATCACCATCATCAGCCAAAGTATTGGCAATAAAACCATAGTTTGCTGGGTAAAACATCGCGCTAGCCATAACGCGGTCTACCATGATAGCACCACTATCTTTATCGATTTCATATTTTATGTTTGAGCCGTATGGAATTTCGATTACGGCATTGATTTTATTTGGAATATCTCCGATTTTGATTTTGCTTAAATCCATTTTTTCTCCTTATATACTTTGAATTTTTTTAATCAGTTCTTTCATATCTGCGACGATAGGTTCGATAGTGCGCTCTCCATCGATAATAAAATGAAGTTTTTTCTTTTGATAAAAATCTAAAATTTCATTTAAAGGTTCTGTATAAACTTTCATTCTATTGTAAAACACTTCTTCATTATCATCTGCACCACGATTTCTGCCTAGAACTCTTTCTTTGGCAACTTCTTCGCTTACTCTTACTTCTATGACACCTTTAAGACAAATTTCATTTTGCTCACTTAAAACCTTGTCAAATTCCATCATTTGTTCTACGCTTCTTGGATAGCCATCGATGATGATAGTTTTAGTTGGAGCAGCTTTTAGTGCGCAAACTATAGTATTTACAACAACATCTAAAGGAACAAGATTGCCTTTGGAGATAAAACTATCTATAGTTTTTCCAAGCTCACTCCCACTTGCTACTTCAGCTCTTAAAAGATCTCCTGTTGAATAGTGTGTAATATTTGTCGCATCTGCTTGTGCGATTAAACTAGCATCGGTAGTTTTTCCACTACCTGGTGCACCTATGATTAAAAACAATTCTTTCATTTTATATTCTCCCTTAGTTTGATTCCTAATTCTCTCATTGCTTCATTATTAGCAGGCGATGGTGCATCTGTCATTAAGCATTGTGCTCTTTGGGTTTTTGGAAAGGCTATAACCTCTCTTATGCTGTTTGCCCCTGTAACTAGCATGATGAGTCTATCAAGTCCTATAGCGATACCTCCATGTGGTGGAGCACCAAAACTTAAAGCATCAAGTAAGAAACCAAATTTTTCTTTTTGTTGTTCTTCATCGATATTTAAAAGTTTAAATACTTTTTGCTGAATATCGTTTTTATGGATTCTTATACTACCTCCACCTAGCTCAACGCCGTTTAGTACTACATCATAAGCGATAGATGAAATTTCTTCTAAATCAGTCTCATCGATATTTTTTGGCATGGTAAAAGGATGGTGCATCGCAGAATAACTTCCGTCATCATTTTGCTCAAACATAGGAAAATCAACAACCCATAAGAATTCTAAGGCATTTGGATCTATAAGATTTAACTCGTTAGCTAAGAAAATTCTAAATCTTCCCATATAATCAAGCACGGTTTTTTTAGCTCCTGCACCGAAAAATACCACATCTCCTATTTCAAGTTCACAGCGTTTGCTGAGTTCATTTAAATCTTCTTCGCTAAAGAATTTGCAAAGTGGACCTTTAAGTCCATCTTCTTTAACTTGTATGAAAGCCAAACCCTGAGCGCCAAATTTACGCACAAATTCTTCAAATCTTTGCATTTGTCTTTTTGAAAAAATAGTATCGCCTTTTGGAACGCGTATGGCTTTGATGCGATTTTTCTTTGTATCTTTGGCGATATTTGCAAAAATTTCATTATTTGACTTAGCGAAAATATCAATAACATCAATAAATTTAAGATCAAATCTTAAATCCGGCTTATCAGAGCCATAATTCTCCATAGCTTCTTTGTATTGCATTTGTCTAAAAGGGGTTTGAATTTCTTTGCCGCAAGCTTTGAAAATATCTTTTAAAAAAGTTTCAGCTACATTGATCACATCTTTTTGTTCGCAAAAACTCATTTCAACATCAATTTGTGTGAATTCAGGTTGGCGATCAGCTCTTAAATCTTCATCTCTAAAACATTTTGCGATTTGAAAATAACGATCAAAACCGCTACACATTAAAAGTTGTTTGAAAAGCTGAGGGCTTTGTGGAAGAGCATAAAATTCACCCTGATGCACACGAGAAGGCACGAGATAATCTCTTGCACCTTCGGGAGTAGCTTTGGTAAGAATAGGGGTTTCAACTTCTAAAAATCCCATATTTGCCAAAGAATTTCTAGCTGCTATACAAGCTTTAGAACGCAGGGCAAAATTTTCATAAAGTTTAGGATTTCTTAAATCTAAAAAGCGATATTTTAAACGTAATTCTTCATTTACACTTTCATCAGCGATGGCAAAAGGAGGCACGGCGCTTTCATTTTCTATGGTAAGTTTAGAAACAACTACTTCGATTTCTCCTGTTTTTAATTTAGGATTTAAAAGTCCTTCACCACGCGGACGAATAGTACCTTCTGCAATAAGTACAAATTCATTTCTTGCATTGGAAGCGATTTCATGGGCTTCTTTGCTATCATTTGGATCGCAAACAAGTTGGATAATACCACTTCTATCTCTTAAATCTATAAAAATAACTCCACCATGATCGCGGTAGCTATTTACCCAACCGCAAAGTTTAACGCTTTGACCAACATGGGAAATTCCCAAGTCTGTATTATAATGACTTCGCAAATTTATTCCTTGAAAAAGATTTTTTAAGATAATGAGCAAAATTATAGTATTTTTATTCTTTTGCTTTGCTAAGATTTGATATAATTTTTTATGCAAAATAAAATAGATCATAAGAATATTAAAAAAATTGGACTTGTTACGCGACCCAATGTGAGTTTAGATAAGGAAATTTTAAAACTTCAATCGATTTTATCTATATATAAAGTTGAACTTGTTTTGTTTAAAGAAAGTTCTGAAATTTTAAATTTGCCAAAGTATGGATTGGATGATTTGTTTAAAATATCTGATTTTGTTATTTCTTTAGGTGGAGATGGAACTTTGATTTCTTTATGCCGTAAAGCTTGTGAATATGATAAAGCAGTTTTAGGAATTCATGCTGGACATTTAGGTTTTTTAACAGATTTTAAAGTTGATGAAGCTGAAAATTTTTTTCAAGCTTTTTTTCAAGGAGAATTTAGAATAGAAAAGCCTTATTTGTTAAGTGTTTTTTTAGAAGATAAGCAAGGAAAAATTTTAGAAAAATTGGCTTTTAATGATGTGGTTATCAGTAAAAATAATCAAGCATCTATGGCTCATATAGAAGTTTTTAGAAAAGAAAAGAAATTTAATGAATATTTTGGAGATGGGCTTATTGTTGCAACTCCTGCGGGTTCAACAGCTTATAATTTAAGTGCAAATGGACCCATAGTTTATACTTTAGCTCAAGCTTTTATCTTAACTCCTGTTTGTTCTCATTCTTTAACACAACGCCCTATTGTCTTGCCAAAAGGTTTTGAAATAGAGATTATGGCAAAGGATTGCGTACTTTGTATTGATGGGCAAGAAAATTATAAAATGAATGATTTTAAAAGTATAAAAGTGGGTTTAAGTGATAAAAATGTGGCTTTAATTCACCCAAAAAATAGGGATTATTTTCAAATTTTAAAAGAAAAATTACACTGGGGAAATTGATGATAAATAGAATTTTTATGAAAGAAAATCTTGGTTTTAAAAAGGCTGAGCTTGAAATTTCTAAAGGGCTTACCGTTTTTACAGGGCTAAGTGGAGCTGGAAAATCGGTCTTGTTTAAAGGAATTTTATCCGCATTTTCTTTGAGTGAAAGTGAGGCTAAAATTGTCGAAATAGAGCTAGATGATAAGTTAGATTTAGAAAGTTTTGGCATAGAAAGTGAAGAGGAGAATGTTTTTAAGCTTTTAAAAGAAAAAAACACAAAATATTTTATTAACAATCAAAGCATAGCGAAAAAAAGTTTGCAAAATTTAAGTAAAACTTTTATTAAGTATTTAAGCGCAAAGGAAAATAACGAATTTGGAAATGAAAAATTTTTAAATCTCTTAGATGCCTTGGAAATGCAAGAAAATACAAATTTTGTTTCCTTTTTGGAAGATTTTAAAAAAGATTTTAATGCTTATAGTCAAATTTCTAATGAGCTTAATGCAATTTTAGAAGAAGAAAAAAAAGTAGAAGAATTAAAAGAATTAGCTAGAGTGCAAATTGAAAAAATTTCAAGCATTAATCCTAAAATAGGTGAGTATGAAGAGCTTTTAATACTTAAAAAGAAGCTTTCTAAAAAAGATAAATTAGAAGAAGCTTGGAGTAAGGCAGAGCGTATTTTTGAGCTTGAAAAAGTTGTTATTGAAGCTTTAAATTTAAGCGAAGTTGATGCGAGTTTTTTTAGTGAATGTTTAAATGAATTACGCGTGATTTGTGAAAATCAAAAAATGGAAGATTTGGATTTTGATGTGGAGACACTTTTAGATCGCATTGAAAATTTATCCTATCTCATCAAGCGTTATGAAAGCATAGAAAATGCTTTAGAAGTTTTAAAACAAAAAAAACATGAACTAGAACATTATGAAAATTTAAGTTTTGAAAAAAAAGAACTTGAAAAAAAATTTCAAGAATCAAAACAAAAATTAGAAGAAAAAGCACAAATTTTAACTCAAACAAGAAAGAAAAACCTTAGAAAATTAGAAAAATGTTTAAATAATTATCTTAAAGAACTTTATATGAAAGATGCAAGTTTGACGCTTAAAGAAAGTGGAAAAATTTCAATTTTAGGCAAAGATGAGATGATGCTAGATATTAATTTAGCTCATTTAAAAAATTTAAGTTCAGGTGAATTAAATCGCTTAAGACTTGCTTTTATAGCCACAGAATGTAAAATTTTAAATGCAGGTAAAGGGATATTATTTTTAGATGAAATCGATGCAAATTTAAGTGGAAAAGAGGCTATGAGTATAGCTAAGGTTTTAGAGGAGCTTTCTAAGTTTTATCAAATTTTTGCTATTTCTCATTTACCCCAACTTTCATCTAAGGCGCATAATCATTTTTTGGTTGAAAAAAATGGTGAAGAAAGTAAGGTAAAAAAGCTTGATCAAAAAGAAAGAATTAAAGAGCTTGCTAGGATGGTAAGTGGAGAGCTTGTTAGTGATGAAGCAATCGAATTTGCTAAGACCTTGTTTAAGAATTAAGCGGATTTTTTATTTTACTATGTTAGAATATATAACTATAAAATTTCCTTTCTTTTGAAACAAATATATTAAAAATTTTAGGTATAAAGGTATTTTACACACTATGAATAAGAAAATTTTAATTATTGATGATAATAAAATGCTCGGCAAACTTTTAGCTAAAAAAATTCAAATGACTTTAGATTATGAGGTAGATATTGCTTTTGGTTTTGCTGAAGCTAAGGGATTAATGAATAATGATTATTTTTTAGCTTTTGTGGATTTATGTTTGCCAGATGCCCCAAATGGTGAAGTTGTGGATTATGTTATAGAAAAGAAAATTCCTGCTATTGTTCTTACGGCTAGTGGTGATAAAGCTACTAAAGAAAAATTTATGGATAAAGATATATTAGATTATATTTTTAAAGAAAGTGAAACTTGCATTGATGAGATTATTAGTTCTATTATAAAACTTAATCAATATGCAAAAACTAAAGTGATTTTAGCTATGAGCAAGCTACCCGAGCGTAATGAAATTAAAAAAATACTTACTCAAAGACAATTTAATGTTTTAGCTGCAGCTCATGGTGAAGAAGCAATGAGTTATTTAAATGATAATAATGATGTTAAGCTTATTATAGCAGATGTCAATATGCCAGTAATTAGCGGTTTTGAGCTTTTAACTCAAGTAAGAGAACGTTTTAGTGATGATGAATTAGGTGTGATTCTTTTGGGGGATCATAATGATTCATTTGAAGCGAATTCTTTTAAAAATGGAGTTAATGAGTATTTGTTCAAGCCTTTAAGCAAAGAAAGTTTTAATTGTCGCTTAGATCGTTGTTTATCTTACATGGATGATAAAAAATTTTTAAGCACTTATAATGTTTTAGATCCTGTATCTGGGGTTAAAAATTATAATGCTTTAATCGATGGAATAGATGATTATTTTAACGAAATAGCGACAAAAGACGAGGAATTTGCTTTTGCTTTCTTAGATATAGATAATCTTCAAATGATTAACGATGAATACGGCCGTGAAGTTGGTGATGAAGTAATTAAAATCTGTGCTAATGAAATAGTTAATGAAACTAAAGGGAGAGATCTTGTAGGTAGATATAGTGCAGAAAAAATTTGTATTTTACTTAAAAATATATCCCAAGAAAGAGCGATTAAAATCTTTTCTCGTATACGAGTAAATATAAAAAAGGCTGGTGTTTTGGTTAATTTAGATGAAATCTTTTTTACAGCTTCTATAGGCGTGGTTTTTGGAAAAAATGGAGATAAGATTGATTCTTTGGTTGATAAAGCAAGTAAAATATTGTCTCAAGCAAAAGATAATGGCAAGGATAGAGTTGAAGTATGTTCTTAAATCTTGATTTTCAAGATGGTTTAAGGATTGTTGATACGCATTGCCATCTAGACAGTGAAGCATTTAAAGATGATTTAGATGAAACTTTAAATCGTGCTTTTAAAAATGGTATAGAGAAAATCATCATACCTGGTGCTGATATAAAAGATTTACCCTATGCAGCTACAATTGCTCATAAATATAAAAATATTTTTTTTGCAGCAGGGGTGCATCCTTATGAAATTGATAATTATGATGAGAAAATTTTAAGGCAGTATTTATGCGATGAAAAGTGTGTAGCTGTAGGTGAATGTGGGCTTGATTATTTTCGTTTTAAAAGTGATCTTGCTGAAGAAATTCAAAAAGAAAAAGAAAATCAAAAAAAGATTTTTATCGCACAGCTTGAACTTGCTATTGAATTTAAAAAACCTGTTATCATCCACTCAAGAGAAGCAAATCATGATACTTATGAGATTTTACATGGGTATTCTAAGGATCTTGTAGGAGGAGTTTTACACTGCTTTAATGCAAGCGAACATTTGCTAACTCTTTTTAAAGAGGGATTTTATTTTGGTATTGGAGGAGTTTTAACTTTTAAAAATGCTAAGAAATTAGTTGAAATTTTACCTAAAATTCCAAAAGATAGACTGCTACTTGAAACTGATGCTCCATATCTTACTCCAGAGCCTTATCGCGGTAAAAGAAATGAACCTTTGTTAACTCAATTTGTAGCAAACAAAATGTGTGAAGTATTGAAATTATCAAGAAAAGAGCTTTTAGAAATTTGTTTTAATAATTCTGAAAAATTATTTTTTAAAGGTTATTGATGAAAAAAATTTTATTGTGTTTTTTAATATGTTTTAATTTTCTTTTTGCACAAATTAATACTCCTGAATTTTATGAAAGACAAATGAATGTTTTAAGAAATTTGGATATTAATCCAAGTTTTATTAGTGATTTGATTTTTGTGCAAACTCAACAAGATATAAAATCAAAACACGCTCAAACTTTAATAGATAGTATGCAAAATTTTTCAAAAGTTACTCCTATGATAAGAAAAATTTTAGCCCAGCAGGAAGTTCCTGATGAGATTTTGTATCTAGCTATGGTTGAATCAGGCTTGAAAACTCATAGTGTTTCTAATGCCAAGGCTGTAGGGGTTTGGCAATTTATGCAACCAACAGCTAGAAATTTGGGTTTAAGAATCGATGCTTATGTTGATGAAAGGCGTGATCCGGTCAAATCAACTTATGCCGCTACAAATTATTTAAAAGAGTTAAAAGAAGAATTTGGCAAATGGTATTTAGCGCTTTTAGCTTATAATTGTGGAAATGGTAAACTAAGACAAGCTATCAAGCAAGCAGGAAGTGATGATTTAAGTGTTTTATTGAACCCTGATAAGAAATATCTTTCTTTAGAAACTAGAAATTTTATAAGAAAAATTTTAACGCTTGCTTTTTTAGCCAATGATAGGGATTTTTTACTAGATAAAGATGCGTCTTTAATGAATTATGCTTTAAGCAACGAATTCGCAAAAGTTGATGTGCCTTCTTCTGCATCTTTAAAAGAAATAGCTAAAAATTTAAATATGGATCTTGCAACTTTTAAGAAATATAATCCACAATTTAAACATAATTTTACGCCTCCTGGTAAAGGGTATTATATGTATATACCACTTAATAAAGTAGCATTTTTTGATAAAAATTTTAAAGCAGAAAAACTTGCGAAGGTTGATACAACTATACCTATGACAAGAACTTATATTGTTAAGTCTGGTGACTCTTTATATAAAATAGCAAAAAATTATAATATAAGTGTTGATGAAATTCGAGAATTCAATAAAATAGCAAAAAATCATCTTAGTATTAATCAAAAATTAATTATACCAATCAAGGAGAATAAAAATGCAAATAAAAACAATTACACTAAAGTTGTCAGCCGTTAGTTTAGGGGCTTTATTTTTTAGTGGTTGTTTAGGCACTAGTTTTTTTTCTAGCTTGGATAATGCTCAAGTGTATTATCCTTCAAATGATTTTAAAAGCAGTCCTAGTTCTTCAGGGACTAAAGGAACGATGAAGCCTTATACTATCAATGGTAAAACTTATTATCCTACTGTTGTAGCAGTAGGCGAAACTGCTGATGGTATTGCGAGTTGGTATGGGCCAGGCTTTCACGGCAAGAAAACCTCTAATGGCGAAACCTATAATCAAAATGCTTTAACCGCGGCTCATAAAACTTTACCTATGAATACCATCTTAAAAGTAACCAATCTAAATAACAATCGTCAAGTTACCGTTCGTGTGAATGATAGAGGTCCTTTTGTGAATAATCGTATTATAGATTTATCAAAAGGAGCTGCTAGTCAAATTGATATGATTGCTTCAGGAACAGCTCCAGTAAGGCTTGAGGTTATAGGGTTTGGATCAAGTAATTCGGGTAATAATATTGTACATTCTAATGTAAACTATGGAAATAGTGGAGAGATTGCAAATAATGGACAAATTTATGAAGGTGGAAATTTCATGGTTCAAATTGGAGCCTTTAAAAACCCAGCTGGGGCACAAACGATAGCAGCAAAATATAAAACTTATAGAACTTATAGCTCTACTATACGCACAAGCTCAGTGGATGGATTAAATCGCGTTTTCTTAACAGGCTTTAGAAGTGAAGATGAAGCAAGGGATTTTGCTGCAAGTGGTGCATTTGCAGGTGCATTTGTTGTAAGAGAGTAGAAATTATGACAGAATTGATTTTTTTGGATGTAGATGGCTGTTTAACTGATGGGAAGATTATTTATACTTCTAATGGAGAATTTATTAAAGAATTTGATGTAAAAGATGGAGCGGCTATCGAGGCTTGGCTAAAGCTTGGTAAAAAAATTGCTATTATTACAGGTAGAAATTGTCCTTGTGTTGAAAAAAGAGCTAAAGATTTAAAAATAGAAATTTTATATCAAGGCATCAAGGATAAGTTAGCTTGTGCAAAAGAAATTTTACAAAAACTTCATTTAGATTTTTCTCAGTGTGCGGCTATTGGAGATTATTTTAACGATAAGGCTTTGCTTGAAAGTGTAGGACTTAGTTTTAAGCCAAAAGATGGTCATAAAAATTTAAATGTAGACATAGTGCTTAGCAAAAAAGGTGGTAAGGCTGCTGTAGCACAGATGATAGAAATTTTAGTAGAAAAAAATCATCTAGAAGAAGAATGGAATAAGCTTTGGCTATAAAAATTTTTGGAATTTTAATTGCTCTTTTTACAATTACTTTTACGATTTTAAGTTTGCAAGATCCATATTCTTTGAATTTGCAAACTAATGCTTTAAATTTTAAAAATATTGAGGCTAAAAATTTGAAAGCTTATGAGAGTAATACTAGTACAATTAAGGCATATTATAAGGCAAATTCTTGGGTGAGATATGCAGATAGAGATGAATTTAATGATTTTATTACTTTAAATTTAGATTTTAATCTTAGTGCAAATCGTTTAGAGTTTTTCAATAAAGATATGAGCAAGGTTTTATTTGAAGGAAATGTTACTTATATAGGTACTAATAATGTCAAAATTATTTCTCAAGAGGTAGAATACCAACCTAAGGATAAAATTTTATATACAAATACTGATTTTAAAGCTCTAATTAATGGAAGTATTATTAATGGAAATACTTTAAACTATGATGTAAAAAACAAAATTTTAAATATCCAAGGAGTAAACGCGTGGTTGCAAGACAAATAATTTTATTGTTAGCTTGTGTAAGTGTAACTTGGGCAACTCAAATTGAAGTAAAAGCTTTAAATTTTTATTCAGATGAAAATAAGGGTGAAAGTATTCTTAGTGGAAATGTAGAAGTAATTAGGGGTGATGATATTTTAAATTCTGAAAAATTGATTATTTATACGGATAAAAATCGCAAACCTATTCGTTATGAAGCAATGCAAAATGCTACGTTTAAGATTGTTTTAAAGGGTAAAACTTATAAAGGTAGTGGAGATAAATTTATTTATAATGTTATTAAAGATACTTACGAGATTAATGGTCATGCTTATATAAATGAGCTTGGAAGTAATCAAAAACTTTTTGGTGATAAAATAATAGTCGATAGAAAAGCTAATATTTATCGAGTGGAGAGTAAGGATCAAAAACCTGCTCGTTTTGTGTTTGATCTTAAAGACAAATGATAATTAGTGCTAAATTTATCACTTCTTTAGTGAAATTTGATGAGAAATTGAGCTCAAATTTTAGTGAAGTAGCATTTTTGGGGCGTTCCAATGTCGGAAAAAGTTCTTTAATCAATTCTTTGTGTAAACAAAAAAATTTAGCCAAAAGTTCGGCAACTCCTGGAAAAACTCAGCTTATAAATTTTTTCCAAGTAACTTGCAAAAGAAATGAAGAAAAATTTAATATCAATTTTATCGATTTACCAGGGTTTGGTTATGCAAAGGTTTCTAAAAATTTAAAAGCAATATGGAATCAAAACTTAGATGAATTTTTAAAATTAAGAACCTCGATAAAGTTATTTATACATTTAATCGACTCAAGACATACTCATTTAGAGATCGATGTAAATTTAAATGACTATTTGAAAAGATTTTTACGACCTGATCAAAAAATTTTAAAAGTTTTTACCAAATGCGATAAATTAAATCAAAGTGAAAAAGCTAAGTTAAAAAATGAATTTAAAGATTCTATTTTAGTTTCAAATTTGAATAAAATTGGCCTTGATTCTTTAGAAGATATTATTATCAATCAAACTTTAGGTCTTGATAAATGAGAAGAAATTTAAGTGCTTATAAAGCAAAATTTAATGGATCTTATGTCTTTTTAGGATTTTTTTTTCTAATTTATCAGATTCTTGGTTCGACTTTTGTATATACTCCGTTACTTTATGGGATTTTTTTCTGTTATATGTTTTGCTTGCTAGAAGAGAGAGAAAGGACTTTTTCAAAGCTTGATTTTAGATGGTATTTTTCTTTATTTTTTTTATTTTTTACTGATATAACTTATAATTTTTTTATTTTTTCATCTTGGCTGGCGTTTTTTATTTTTTATTATCTTTGTGCGGATTGGATTAAGACAAATTTAAAAATTGGTAAATTTATCCCTGTTGTTTTTGTGCTTTGTGCTTACGGCATTATTTTGTTTTTGGATATGATATTGTCTTATATTGGAGATGAAAAAATTAAAATTTTAGGATGGGCGTATATTGTTTCAGTTTTTATAGAATGTTGTTTAGCTTATGTGTTTTTTAAAGGCAAAATTTAAATGAGAATGCGTTTAGTTGTTGGATTTATACTATTGTTTTTTATATTTTTATTAAGTCGTGTGTATTATTTGAGTATAAAATCAAATGTATATTATGAAGAACTTGCTAAACAAAATGCCATAAAAACTGAATTTTTAGCACCTGTTAGGGGTCAAATTACAGATAGAAATGGAACTTTATTGGCTATTAATGATTTGGGTTTTAGTATTTCTATTAAACCTTATTTAAGTATTAAAAAGTCAAATAAAGGAATTCTAGATAAAGAACTATCTGAACTTGCAAATTTATTTCATGATTTAAATGCTAGTAAATTAGCAGAAATTTATAAGAGAAATGATTCTTACTATAATCAAGATTTTATTAAAGTTGTAGATTTTATACCCTACGATGAGATTATTCCGCATTATTCAGAGTTAAATCTTAATAAAACAATAAAAATAGATCCTGTTGTAAAAAGAAAATATCCTTTTGGAAAATTGGCTTCGCATATTATTGGGTATGTAGGTAAGGCAAATTTGCAAGATGTTCAAGAAAATGAAATAGCAAAACTTTCTAACTATACGGGAAAAAGCGGTATAGAACGCTATTATAATGATATTTTACAAGGAGAAAAAGGAACTAGGGTTTATAAGGTTAATGCCTTAAATCAAGAAGTAGAACAGCTTTCTTACACTCCTGCTATGTCTAATGATATAGAACTTACGATAGATATAGAGCTTCAGTCTTATTTAACTTCATTGTTTGAAGGGAATGCTGGAGCTGCTATAATTATGAATGTAAATGATGGATCTATTTTAGCTGCAGGGAGTTTCCCTGAATATGATCTTAATCCTTTTGTAACAGGGATTTCTTTTAAGGATTGGGATGAGCTTTCAAATAGTCTTGATCATCCTTTTACAAATAAACTTATAAATGGATATTATCCTCCAGGTTCTGTTGTAAAAATGGGAGTAGGGCTTTCTTTTTTAAATTCTAAAAATATTAGCCCGTCGACTCAATATGTTTGCAATGGAAGCATTGAGCTTGGAGGCAGGTTTTTTAGATGTTGGAATCGATCGGGCCATGGACCTGTGGATTTAAAACATGCGATAAAATATAGTTGTGATGTTTATTTTTATAATGGCAGTTTGCAAGTTGGAATCGATCAAATAAGTGAAACTTTATCTCGCATTGGTTTTGGAGCGAAAACAGGGGTAGATTTACCTAGTGAATTTGTAGGGACTTTACCTAGCAAAGAATGGAAGATGCAAAGATATAGACAATCTTGGTTTCAAGGTGATACTTTAAATACAGCTATAGGTCAAGGTAATTTTCTTGCAACACCTATGCAAATTGCTAGATATACAGCTCAAATCGCAAAAGGTGGAGAGGTTATACCTCATTTTTTAAAAAGTATAGAAAATAATAATACAACTATAGAAAATCAAATGGATGAAAATAAAAAAGAAATTTTTACTTTATTTGAAAAGAGTCAATTGCCTTATATAAGAGATGCAATGTATGCTGTTGCCAATGAGCAAGGAGGAACCTCTTATCGTTATTTGCATAATCTTGATGTGAAAGTTGCAGCAAAAACAGGAACTGCTCAGGTTGTGGGATTTTCACAAACAGATAAAAATAGGGTCGATGAAAAACAATTTGAGTATTATACTAGATCTCATACGTGGCTTACTTCTTATGCTCCTTATTCTAAGCCAAAATATGTAGTTACCGTTCTTTTGGAGCATGGTGGGAGAAATATTACTTCAGGGGCAACTGTAGCTAAAATTTATCAAAAAATGATTGATCTTGGATATTTTAAATAATTTTTAGTTGTAAATTGAGTTTTTCAAAAAAACTTTTTTAGCAATTGGTTTAAAAATCTTGTATTAAATAAATTATAAGTTTAATACAAGGAAAATTTATCTATATTAACAAAAGTATCTTAAAAGATGGCTTTTGTTCTTTTTTCAAGCCAAACTAGAGCTTTTGGATAATCATCTAGCTTAGGAGAAAGTTTTTCAAATACTTCTTTGTGATAATTGTTTAACCATTCTTTTTCTTTTTCATCTAACATTTTTATATCAATACAAGATATTTCAAAAGGACAAAGGGTAACAGGTTTAAAGTATAAAAACTCTCCAAAATCTTTATTTTTAGGATTTTCTACTTTGGTATGAATAACTAAATTTTCAAGTCTTATGCCCCATTTACCTACTTTATAAATACCTGGCTCTATGGAGGTTAGCATACCTTCTTTGGCTTTTGTTTTTTCAAGCACAGGGGATAAATAAGATAAAACTTGTGGACCTTCATGGACATTTAAAAAATATCCCACGCCATGTCCTGTGCCATGTATATAGTCAATTTGTTCTTTCCATAAAGGTACGCGTGTGATTGCATCAAGTAGAGGCATAGCTATATCTTTTGGAAAAATTGCACTGGAAATGGCAATATGTGCTTTTAAAACCAAGGTATAGTCATGAATTTGTTCCGCATTAGCCTTTCCTATAGGTACAACGCGTGTAATATCTGTTGTGCCGTTTTTATATTGTCCACCAGAATCAATAAGTAAAAGCCCATCTTTTTTAAGATAAGCAAAACTCTCTTTTGTGGCTTTATAATGTGGATATGCTGCATTTTCGTTAAAGCCTGCTATAGTGGCAAAACTATCACTTATGTAGTACTTGCTTTGTGCTCTAAATTCGCTTGCTTTAACATCTATGTCTAATTCGCTTATTAATTCTTTATTTTCTATTGCTTCTTCAAGCCAAGCAAAAAATTTACATAAAGCCACTCCATCTTCTATCATAGCATCTTGTATATGCGCTATTTCTTTTGTATTTTTAGCTGCTTTTAAGTGAGTGCTTGGATTAATTTCTTGAATGATTTTTACGCTTTTGTCTAAAGAATTTATGAGTAAAGCGGTCATTTTTGAAGGTTCAATAAGCAAATTTGTATTTGCAAGTTTTTCAAGCTCCATGATGATTTCATCATAATTTTTAAGCCAAAACCCATCTAAATTTAATTTTTTTTCAAGTTCTGAATTTACTTTTTTCTGATCAACAAAAAGCAAAGCTTTGTCTTCCAAGATTAGCAAATGACTTAAAAATACAGGATTATAATTTACATCATTCCCTCTTAAATTTGTAAGCCAAGCTATATCATCAAGGCTGGAGATTAAATGAGAAGTAGCATTTAAATTTTTCATTTTTTGACGCACTAATGCTAATTTTTCTTTTCTTGAGTAAGAGCAGTATTCTAGTTCGTGTTCATAAATTTTTTCTTGTGGTAAAGTGGGACGATCTTTCCAAAGTGGACTTATCAAATCTATATGTTTTAAATTTGCCTTGCAATTAATCTGTAAATCTTTTTGTAAAGATAAAGGTAAAAGTGCAAAATCGATGCCTAAAATTTGATCTTCGCTTAAATTTTTTTCCAACCATTTGGTAAAAGTATTTTTAGCATCTTGCTTTTGTAAAAGTATACCGCTACCTTCTAATTCCTTTTGTGCTTGAAGCCAATATCTTCCATCTACCCACAAAAAGCCCTCTTCTTGTGTGATAAGAACTGTTCCAACAGAACCCTTAAAGCCACTGATAAAGATTCTATTTTTGTAATATTCTGGTAAATATTCGCTCAAATGCGGATCTGCACTTAAGATGAGATAGGCGTCAATATTATTTTCTTTCATTAATCTTCTAAGTTCTAATACTCTTTGTTTGTAAATACTCATATTTTCTCCTTAATATTAATTTTTTAGTATTTTATTGATAGGTTTTTTGAGTATAAGTAAAATTATAACAGCACCAAGTAATATCCACATATATTGGTAAAATAAATTTGGCAAATAAGCTATATTTTCTTCACTTGCTTTACCACCTATGAATCCAGCTAAAGCATTGCCTAATGCACTTGCTACAAACCAAAGTCCCATGACTTGATTTTCGATTAAATCAGGGGTAATCTCAGCCATTATAGAGAGTCCAATAGGAGACATGCATAGTTCCACAAGTGTTAAAAGAATATACTTATAATAATCCAAGCCATGGATATTGGTAAACCATTGTTGCTTATTAGACTTTGTGAAGCAAAGGTCATTATCATAAAACCAATACCGGCAAATAATATTTCTAAAGTAAATTTTCCAATGGAAGAAAAATATATATTTTTTTCTCTAAAAATATCTAAATATAACTTGCTATAGGAGTAAGTATGATGATAAAAATTGGATTAAAAGATTGAAACCAGTTTGTTGGAATTTTCTATCAAAAATATTTCTATTTGTAAAATCTTGCGTAAAAAAGATTATTTTGTCAAAAGTACTCCAAAAAAGTGGCTGCAAAGAATAAAACAATTAAAATTGTTAATTGTTATTTTAAGGCTTTAAAAACAAAAAGATATATGAAATAAATTTACCAAACATAGCAAAAAGTTTTTTTGATAGTATCATGAGATTAATATCTATAAGATTAATAAAAATTAGAAAAAATCCAATAATACTTAACAGGCTTATACTTTAGCATAAGAGTTAAATTTTTACTTTTTTAAATGGTTGTTCCCAGTTTTGCTTTAAGGTACAATTTTTATGAAATTCTTCAAGCTCAGGGATAGCTTTAAAATATAAAATAAGCAAAGAGATTAGCATATCTACCCCCCCCCTATGCAAAATCCTAAATGATAATTCCATTTTGCTTGAACAAAACCACATATAAGAGGAGCAATGAATGCTCCAATGTTAATTCCTATTATAAAAAATCGTATAGCCAGTATCACATCTTGTATCATTTTGTTTGTATAACATTCCAACTGTTACAGAAGCGCTAGTTTTAAAAAATCCACGATAAAAGTAAGCCCTAAGAAAAACATAGGTGTGCTTAAAATAGATAAGGCTATGCTAATATGTCCTAAAGCTATAATAAAAGAACCTAAAAATAAAGCCTTTTTTGCCCTAAATAATTATCAGTAATCCAGCCTCCAGAAAGTGCTGCTAAATACAAGCATCCTGCAAAAATGCCATAAATTGCCGAGGCGTATTCAGTACTTATTCCAAGTCCACCTTTGCTTATGGTTGTTGCCATAAAAAGCAAATCTTTCCCAAAGTTCTACCATTGATAGAGAGAATAAAGGCTTGGGATGACCTAGGAAATTTGTATTAAGTTTTTGTATTTCTTGCTTAGTCACTTCCCAATACCTTTCTTTTTTTATGCTTAAAATATTTTAACTAATAGCAATAGAAAAATAATTAAATTCCAATATTTTTAAATATTTTTTTATAATAATATTTAAAAATATAATATTTTAATATTATTATAAATTAACAAATTTAAACATTAAATCAAGCTTTAATTTTAAACCCTGTGTATTGTATAGTTTTATTTTATCAATTTTTAAAGCTATAGGAAGATTTTCTAAATTTTGTATAAAATTGAGTAAGTCTTTAAAGTTGCCATTTAAACTTAGAGAAACATAATTATAGTGGATAAAATTTTTGTTTTCTTGGGAAAATTTTATTTCATTAATGATTAAATTTTTGGATAAATTATTGATTTTTTTATTGAAAAAATCTTTATCATAAGAAAATAAATGTAATTTTTCTTTATAGTATTTTAATTTTTCTTCCTCTGTTTTTATCTGTTTTGTTAGCTTTGTCTCTATTTCTTTAAGATGTGAATTTTCTATTTTTGCTTCATTTAATGCAAGGTAATTATGTTCTACTAATGTTTTTTGAAAAATATCTTCCAAAAAGTGATCGTGAATTTTAAAAGCTAAAAACAAAGCACAAAGGCAGATAAAAGAAATAAAAAGAAATTTTTCCCTAGGATTTAAATTTTGCAAAAATACTTCTATTTTATTCATGTATGACTTCTAATATGATATTCAATGTTTCTTCATTTTTATCAAGGAATTTAAAAGTAGAATTTAGATTTTCTAATGCTCTTTTAAAGTGGTTTTCATCGATAAAAGAAAGAATGATTTTTGTTTGTTCAAATTCAAGATTTGTGATTTTAAGTTCATTGGAATTAAGCCATGATATGATTTGATTTAGAATGATTGCCTTATTTTTATCTAAATTGATTTCTTTTGTTACGGTGGATAAAATATGAAATTGTTGTTGTGTAGATGATATTTTATTGGAAAGAGTAAAGTTTAAATCTTGTATGTTTGTTAATAATTTTTGCTTATCTTGTTTTAGTTTAGAAATTTCTTCTTGTATGATAAAATTTTTATTTTGAATTTCCTTATTTTGTTTGTACTCTATAAAATCTTTAAATAATAAAATCATCATGCTAAGACTAAAGCTAAAAATAAATATTAATATAATTTTAAAAGAAATAGATATTTTTATTTTATTATGCTTGATAAAATTACAATTTTGATCTAGATTTTTTATACTATATGAACTTAATTTCAATAAACTATTTTTATCAAGAATATCATTTAGATTTAAACATTTTATTTGAGATGAGAAGTAATGTTTGATTGTATCCAAATCCTGATAAAGTAGCAATTTGCTTTCATAGTGTTTTAAAAGTTCTGTAAATCGATTTTGTTTAAAAAATAAATCCATATTACCTGGGTTGAAATTTTCGATTTTTTTAAGATTGATAAATTTTCCTTCTTGGTAAAAATATAAATATAAAGTTTGATCATATAAATTTAAAACACAATAATCACTTTCTTCAATCAATCTTTCATCAAATAAAGCTTGAAAAATTAAAGGTTCAGGAAAGCAAAAACGACTTTTTCTCAATTTACAAACAGGTGCTAAAAAACAATGATAAATTTCACTATGTTTAAAAAAAGCTATTTGATAGTCAAAGGGTTTGCTTAGCTTAAAATCTGCGGTTAAATTGTTAAAAAGTTCGTCTTCTTTGGATATTCCTGTTCTTTGAGCATAAAGCAAATCTGTAGATTTTATAAAATTTATTTTATTTAATGAATTAATTTTCATCATTTAAAAGTTTTTTTAAAAATTCTTCATCTTTTTGCCAGTTTTTTTTCACTGTTACGAAAAGCTTTAAAAGTACTTTTTTTTGTGCAAGTTTTGAAATTTTAAAGCGTGCATCTTTGCCTATTCTTTTTAAAGTTACCCCTTCTTTTCCTATAAGCATACCCTTGTGAGAGTTTGTATCGGTGATGATATTGGCTTCTAGGATTAAAAGATTAGGTGTATCTTTAGTGCGATGGATAAGCACTTCACTGCTATAAGGAAGCTCATCGCTTAAATTTTCATAAATACTTTCAAGTATGAAATCTCTATAAAGTTCTTTTTCGCTACTCGCACTTAAAAATTCAGGATCATAAAAATATTCATGTTCGTCAAGATATTTTACTATCTCATCTAACAAGCCTTTTTTATAGCTTTTTTTCTTAGAAGAATAAGGAATGATAGCCTTAAAATGTTGGCTAAATTTTGCATATTCGCTAAGTTTTTTTAAAAGTGTAGCATTGTCGGTTAAATCTACTTTATTTAAAGTGATGATATGTGGTACTTGTAGGTTTAGACTAAGAAAATTTTCATAGTCTTTTGTACTATCAAAAACACTCGCCACAAATAAAATCACATCACAATCCCCCATGGATTTAATGGCACTTTGGACAAGCAGTTGATTAAGCCTAGCACTGCTTTCGTGAAGTCCTGGGGTATCGATGAAAATGATTTGATTTTTTTCATGCATCACTATGGCTTTGATTTTACGTCTTGTGGCGTTTTGTTTGTGAGAAACTAGGGCGATTTTTTCTTCTAATAAGGAATTGATTAAAGTACTTTTTCCTGCATTAGTACGCCCTATGATACTAACAAAGCCACTTTTCACAAAATATACCTTGCAAGATCTTTATTTTCTATGATATCTCCGAGTTTTTCTTCTACCATTTTTTTATCCACTACGAATTTTTTACCTGCATACTCATCAGCTTCAAAGCTTAAATCTTCAAGTAATTTTTCTATCACAGTATGCAAGCGTCTAGCACCTATATCTTGCATTTCTTCATTGGCTCTTGAAGCTATTTTTGCTATTTCTTTAATGGCTTCATCATCAAATTCAAGTTCTAAATTTTCAGTTTTTAAAAGCTGAGAGTATTGTTTTAAAAGTGAATTTTTAGGGCGTGTTAAAATTTCATAAAGAGCTTTATCATCAAGACTATCTAATTCCACTCTTAAAGGAAAGCGTCCCTGAAGTTCAGGGATAAGATCACTTGGTTTGCTAAGATGAAAAGCCCCTGCAGCGATAAAAAGAATATGATCGGTTTTTAAAGTACCTATTTTTGTTTGTACATTTGATCCCTCGACTATAGGAAGTAAGTCTCTTTGCACCCCTTCTTTACTTGGATCTTGGCGGTTTGAATTTCCGCTTGAAACAGCGATTTTATCGATTTCATCAATAAAAATAATACCTTCATTTTCCGCTCTTTTTAAGGCTTCGCTTTTGATACTTTCTTGATCTAGGATTTTTTCTCCTGCTTCGTTTTTTAAAGCATTTTTAGCGTCTTTGATTTTCATTTCTTTTTTGACTTTTTTACTGCCAACGCCTATAACCTTAACTATATCTTGCATTGCACCCATTTCAGGAGGTAGGTTAGGATTGGTATCAAACATATTTTGTGAAATTTCTATCTCTATGGTGCTTTCATCAAGATCGCCATTTCTTAGTTTAGTTCTCATTTTTTCAAGACTGTTTTTATATTCTTCTTGTTTTTCATCGCTGATACCCTTTGGTAAAGGTGGTAAAAGTTTTTCTAAAATTTTATTTTCTATAAATTCATCGATTTTATCTTTGTTTTTTTCTCTTTGCTCATTTTTTACCAAATTTAAAGCTGCATTGGCAAGATCTCTTACCATGCTTTCCACATCACGACCTACAAAACCTACTTCAGTATATTTACTCGCTTCGATTTTGATGAAAGGAAAGCCCATCATTTTAGCTAAACGCCTAGCGATTTCTGTTTTTCCCACACCTGTAGAACCTATCATTAAGATATTTTTAGGCACGATATCATCTTGCAACTCAGGTCTAAGTTGCATTCTGCGGTAGCGATTTCTTAAAGCTATAGCTATGATTTTTTTAGCTTTTTTTTGTCCTATAACATAATCATCTAAAAATTTAACGATTTCTTTTGGAGTTAGATTCATTTCTCATCCTCGATTACATAAGTTTTGATATTGGTATTGGTATAAATGCAAATTTCACCTGCGATTTGAAGACTTGATTTTACAAGTTCTTCTTCATCTAAATTGGCATGCTTTGCTAAGGCTCTAGCAGCTGAAAGTGCATAGTTTCCACCACTTCCTATGGCTGCGATTTGCCCATCTTCAGGTTCGACCACATCGCCTGTACCAGAAAGTAGAAAAATGTGATTTCTATCAAGTACAAGCATCATGGCTTCAAGTTTTCTTAGGTATTTGTCTTTTCTCCATTCTTTAGAAAAGTCAATTGCTGCTTTTAAAAGATCGCCTTTAGAACTTTGAAGGAGATTTTCAAACATATCAAAAAGATTAAAAGCGTCAGCTGTTGATCCTGCAAAACCTGCTAAAACTTTGCCATTGTTGAGTTTTCTAATCTTTACAGCATTACCTTTTAGCACCGTATTTCCAAAGCTTACTTGTCCATCTCCGCCAATTACGGATTTATTTTTACCTTTGTAAGCTAAAATCGTTGTTGCGTGAAACATTATTCTGCCTTTATATTTATGTTAAATTTAGCATGGATTGCGTGTCCAAGTTTTACGCTTACTTCGTGAATTCCTAAACTTTTTAAGGTGTCGCATTCTAAACTTTTTTTATCGATTTCTATATGGCTTTGTTCTTTTAGGGCGTGAGCGATTTCATCTTTGGTTACGCCACCAAACAAACTTCCATTTGCACCTACGGGTTTTGAAATTTCAAGAGTGATTTTGCTAAGTTCTTCTTTGAGTTTTTCTAAATTTGCGATTTCAAAGCGTAAATTTTCAGCCTCTTTTTTCTTGTCGCTTTCGTATTTTCTTAAAACTTCATTAGTAGCTGCTTTAGCAAAGCCTTTAGCGATTAAGAAATTTTGTCCGTAGCCGTCTTTTACTTCTTTTATTTCTCCTGCTTTTCCAAGTGTTTTTACATCTTTGATTAATAATACTTTCATTTTATTCCTTTATTAAAATTTTCTTCCATTTTTTCCTGCAATGATAAAACGCAAAGCATTAAGCTTGATAAAGCCTGCTGCGTCTTTTTGATTATACACTTCATCTTCTTCAAAAGTACAATAAGCTGCGTTAAACAAGCTATCGTTCGCACTTTCACGTCCTATAACCATCACATTGCCTTTATAAAGCTCGAGTTTTACTCTGCCATTGGCGTGAATTTGAGACTCATCGATTAAGGCTTGAAGCATCATTCTTTCAGGCGAGAACCAATAGCCATTATAAATTAAACTTGCGTATTTTGGCATGAGTTCATCTTTTAAGTGTGCTGCTTCTCTATCAAGCGTGATGCTTTCAAGCGCTCTGTGTGCTTTTAAAAGTATAGTACCGCCTGGAGTTTCGTAACAACCACGACTTTTCATTCCTACATAGCGATTTTCTACTATATCAAGGCGTCCTATACCGTGTTTGCAGCCTAGTTCGTTAAGTTTGGTTAAAAGTCCTGCAGGACTTAGTTTTTCTCCATTTATCGTTACTAAATCTCCCTTTTGGAAATCAAGTTCTATAATTTCACTTTCATTTGGAGCGTCTTTTGGGCTTTTACTCCATCTCCACATATCTTCTTGGGGTGCGTGTGCAGGATCTTCTAAAACAAGTCCTTCATAAGAAATATGAAGTAAATTTGCGTCCATAGAATAAGGAGATTTTCCTTTTTTCTTAGAAATATCAATACCGTGTTTTTGTGCATAAGCAAGGAGTTTTTCACGACTGTTTAAATCCCACTCACGCCATGGAGCGATGATTTTTAAATCGGGATTAAAAGCAAGATAACCAAGTTCAAAACGCACTTGATCATTTCCTTTGCCTGTGGCGCCATGACTTACCGCATCAGCACCTGTTTGCAGGGCAATTTGTGCTTGAGTTTTTGCTATAAGTGGTCTTGCTATACTTGTTCCTAAAAGATATTCTCCTTCATAAATCGCATTGGCTCTAAACATAGGAAATACATAATCTTTAACAAATTCATCTCTTAAATCTTTAATGAAAATATTTTCTTCTTTTATGCCTAAAGAAAGGGCTTTTTTTCTTGCAGGTTCAAGTTCTTCGCCTTGACCAATATCTGCTGTAAAAGTTACAACTTCGCAATTATACTCATCTTGAAGCCATTTTAAAATAATGCTCGTATCAAGCCCTCCAGAATACGCTAAAACTACTTTTTTTACTTCATTTTTCATAAGATATCCTTTGTTAAAATAGATTTGAAAATTATAAAATTGTATCCAAATTTCATTAAAGAAAAGTTTTTACTTGCTATTTTCTTAAAAAATAAAGCAAAGGCGTAAGCAAATTTTGTTCCAAAAATTGATTTTTTTTGCTAAAATTGCTTTTATGAGAGTAGATAAATTTTTAAACGTAGTTAATATCACGAAAAGAAGAGCTATTTCTGAAGATATGTGTAAAAGTGGTGTAGTAGGGATTAATGGCGTTATTGTTAAAGCAAGTAAAGAGGTTAAGGTGGGTGATATTATCACTTTACATTTTACTGAATACACTCAAAAATATAAAGTACTAGCTCTACCTAGTACGAAAAGCATTCCTAAAAACGCGCAAAATGAATATGTGGTAAAATTATGAAAGAATTTATTTTAGCAAAAGATGAGATCAAAACGATGCTTCAAATAATGCCTAAAGAAGGTGTTGTTTTGCTTCAAGGAGATTTGGCTAGCGGAAAAACAAGCTTGGTGCAAGCTTGGGTTAAATTTCTTGGTCTTGATGCAAGGGTAGATTCTCCAACTTTTTCCACTATGCAAAAATATGAAAATCATGATATTTGCATTTATCATTATGATATTTATCAAGAAGGTTTAGAAGGACTTTTAGCAAATGGTTTATTTGAAAATTTTTTTGAAAAAGGTTTGCATTTGGTTGAATGGGGTTGTGAAAATTTGAAAAAAACTTTAATGAAATTTGGAATTTCTACTATCCAGATTAAAATTAGCATTAAAGATAATAAAAGAAAGTATGAAATTTATGAGTAAATTAGAAATTGTAAATTTAGAAAAAATTATTAAAAAAACTAAGATTATACATGGAATTTCTTTAGAGGTTAATAGCGGAGAGGTTGTAGGACTTTTAGGGCCAAATGGCGCAGGAAAAACGACAACTTTTTATATGATATGTGGACTTATTTCCCCAAGCAGTGGAAAAGTTCTTTTAGACGGTTTAGATGTGACAAAAGATCCTTTAAACAAAAGAGCTAGATCAGGGATAGGTTATTTACCTCAAGAAAGTAGTATTTTTAAGGATTTAAGTGTAGAAGATAACCTGCTTTTAGCGGCTCAGATTTTTTATAAAGATAAAAAAATTTTACATGATAAAGTTGAGCAAATGCTTGAACTCTTAAGTATAGAGCCTATTCGTTTAAGGAAAGGTTTAAGTTTAAGTGGAGGTGAAAGAAGGCGTTGTGAGATCGCTAGAAGCTTGATGTGCGAACCTAAGTTTTTGCTTCTTGATGAGCCTTTTGCAGGTGTTGATCCTATAGCAGTGGCTGAAATTCAAACTTTAATTAAAGAGCTTAAAAGATTGGGGATTGGGGTTTTAATTACCGATCATAATGTGCGTGAGACTTTGGCTATTTGTGATAGAGCTTATGTTATAAGATCAGGTTCTTTACTTGCTAGTGGGAATGCTGATGAAATTGCAACCAATAAAGACGTGAAAAAGTATTATTTAGGAGCGGAGTTTAAACTCCTTGATTGATGTTAAAGCAAAAAATCACTCAAGCACCCAAGACTAAAATTTCTCAAACTTTACGCTCTTGGTTGCCGATTTTACAAGCAAACATAGAGGATTTAAAAGAAAATTTAGATAAATTTGCTGAGGATAATCCTTTCTTAAATGTTCAAGATTCGATACAAACTCATGATAAGGGTAAGAATTATTTTGATTCATTTTATAAACATAATGTAAATTCGGCTTTTGTGGATAGTAAAGGACTTGCCAAAAAAAGTGTTTATGAGCTTTTAAAAGAACAGATTCTTCCTCCTTTGTTTCCTACAAACAAATCTCAAGAACTTGCAAAAAAAATTATAGAATGCTTAAATGAGGAAGGATATTTTGAATACGATGAAGAATTTTTAAAAGAGTATTCCTTAGAAGAAATTGAGCGAGTAAGAACAAGATTTAAATTTTTAGATCCTGTAGGAGTGGGAGCTAAAGATTATAAAGAAGCATTTTTATTTGCTCTTGAAAATATGGAATTAGATGAAGATATTGATGAATTTTGTAGAATGTTGATTATGGATTTTGAAAATATACAAAACTATACCAAAGAGCCTTTATATAAAGAAGCATTAGCTGTACTTAAGCGTTTTAGCACTCCTCCTTTTTTGGAATATTTTGAAGATTCTCGTATAATTGTTCCTGATATTTTTGTTTATAAAGAAAATGGTGAAATTAAAGTAAAAATCAATGATGATTATTATCCTGAAATTTCAATCCAAACTGATGGTTTAGAGCATGATTTTTTAAGTCATTACATCAAAGAAGCAAAAAATTTAGTCGATGCTCTAGCGATGAGAAAAGCTACTCTTTATAAAATAGGGCTTATGATAGTAGAATATCAATATGATTTTTTCATGGGAAAAGAGATAAAACCTATGACTTTTAAGGATTTAGCACTTGATTTAGAACGTAATGCTTCGACTATATCAAGAGCTGTGGCAAATAAATATTTAAGTTGTGAAAGAGGACTTATTCCCTTGCGTGATTTTTTTGCTTTTGCTCTTGATGAAGAGGGAGAGACTTCAAATGTAGGTGTTAAAGAATTTGTGGCAAATTTAGTAAAGAATGAAGATCGCAATAAACCTTTAAGCGATAGTAAAATTTTAGAATTAATCAAAGAAGAATTTAAGGTCGATATCGGACGAAGAACTATTACAAAATATCGCAAACATCTTAATATAGCAAGCTCTACAGATAGAAAAAAAATATATGAACTTGAAGGATAAAATTCTATCAATCTATCAAACCCATTACGCTTGTGTTTTATATTTAAATTTAATTTAAATAATTTAAAAAATTGTTATTTTTATTTTTATAAATATTATTCTTTAATTTAAAAATGTGATACAATAATAACTGTTTTTAAATATCAATTTTCAAAGGAGTTAAAATGGACTTTTTAACAAGCCTTAGTGAGGGAGGGCAATTTGCAATCCAAATCATTATCGTTTTAATTTGTCTTTTTTACGGTGCAAAAAAAGGCGGTATAGCGCTTGGTTTACTTGGTGGTATAGGTATTTTAATGCTTGTATTTGCTTTTCATATAAAGCCTGGAAAACCAGCCATAGATGTTATGCTTACAATTTTAGCGGTGGTGGTTGCGAGTGCAACTTTGCAAGCAAGCGGTGGTTTGGATGTTATGCTTCAAATAGCAGAAAGAATTTTAAGACGCAATCCTAAGTTTTTAACAATATTAGCGCCTTTTGTAACCTGCTTTTTGACTATACTTTGTGGAACAGGACATGTGGTTTATACTATTATGCCTATTATTTATGATATAGCGATTAAAAATGGTATTCGCCCTGAGCGTCCAATGGCAGCAGCTTCTATATCATCACAAATGGGTATTATTGCATCTCCTGTATCTGTGGCTGTTGTGAGTTTGACTGCTTTGCTTTTAAATGCTAATCATAAATTAGCAGGTTTTGATGGTTATATCAATCTTCTTCAAATTACTATACCTAGTACATTATTTGGTGTATTGTGTATAGGAATTTTTTCTTGGTTTAGAGGAAAAGATTTGGATAAAGATGAAGTATTTCAAGAAAAACTTAAAGATCCTGAATTTAAAAAATATGTTTATGGGGATTCTAAAACACTTTTAGGTGTTAAACTTCCAAAAAGCAATTGGGTTGCAATGTGGATTTTCTTAGGAGCTATTGCTTTAGTAGCTTTATTGGGTGTATTTGATTTCTTGCGTCCAAACTGGGGACAAGTTGTAAAAAATGGCATTCCTCAAGTAGATGCTTTAGGCAATCCTAAAATGGATGTTTTATCCATGGTTTCAGTTATTCAGATGTTTATGCTTTTAGCAGGTTCTTTGATTATCATCTTTACTAAAACAGATGCAAAGAAAATCGGCTCTAATGAAATTTTTAAATCAGGTATGATAGCACTTGTTGCGGTTTTTGGAATTTCTTGGATGGCTGATACTATGTTTGCAGTTCATACTCCTATGATGAAAGCAGCGCTTGGAGATATAGTAAAAGAGTATCCTTGGACTTATGCTGTAATGCTTCTTTTAATTTCAAAATTTGTAAACTCTCAAGCAGCGGCTATTTCGGCTTTTGTTCCTTTGGCTTTAGGAATTGGTGTTGAACCTGGTGTAATTGTTGCTTTTGCGGCTGCTTGTTATGGGTATTATATTTTACCAACCTATCCAAGCGATTTAGCTACTATACAATTTGACAGATCAGGTACTACTCACATCGGTAAATTTGTTATCAATCATAGTTTTATTTTACCAGGTCTTATAGGTGTAATCACTTCTTGTATAGCAGGATATTTTATTGCTATGGCAGCGGGTTATCTTTAACAATTTTTAGCAGGATTTTTCCTGCTAAATTCTTCATTTGTCTTTTTATTTAATATAGATAAAAATTATAAATAAATCATAAAATTAGTATTAATCAAAATATAAGCTTAACAAGGATAGAATAAATCCTATTTTGAATCAATGAGAAAGGGCTATCCTATGGATGTTATCTTTGCTTTGCTTCTGCTTTTAGCTTTTGGTAGTTTATGGTTTTTTATCCGTTTTTGTGAAATTCAAACTAGGACACGCGGATGATATTTTTACTAGTTTTAAGCTTAATACTTGCTCTTTATTTATTTTATGCTCTATTGTATCCTGAAAAATTTTAAAGGAAAAATATGCTAGAAATTTTAATAACACTGATTATAGCTTTTATATTAGCTTTAATTTTTGGAAATTATCTTTATAAAATTGCAAGCTGTAAAAAAACTATTTTTGATTTTATTTTTAATCCAATTGATAACTTAATTTATAAAATTTGTGCGATTGATAGAAAAAATATGACTTGGCAAAAATATTCTTTGCATTTAATTGCTTTTAATGCCTTAGTGGCTATTTTTTCTTTCGTGATTTTTTATTTGCAAGATAAACTTTTTTTAAATCCCAATTCGATAAATTCTATGAAAGGGGATTTGAATTTAAATACTGTAATTAGTTTTATTACAAATACAAACCTTCAGCATTATAGTGGAGAGAGTGCTTTAAGTTTGCTTTCGCAAAATACAGGCATTTTACTTGCTATGTTTGTTTCAAGTGCAAGTGGATATTCTGCTTGTATGGCTTTTTGTCGTGCTTTATGTGGCATGCAAATGGGAAATTTTTATGAAGATTTTACGCGTATTATTACGCGTTTGATGTTGCCTTTAAGTTTTATTTTGGCTGTAATTTTTATCTCTGAAGGCGTAGTGCAAAACTATCACGCAAATTTTAGCGTGCTTACTTTAGAAAATAAATTTCAAAGTATTGCCACAGGTCCTGTTGCAGCTCTTGAGTCTATAAAACATTTAGGGACAAATGGGGGTGGTTTTTTTGGTGCTAATTCAAGCATGCCTTTTGAAAATCCTACTTCACTTACAAATTTTTTACAAATTTTATCCATGATGCTTATTCCTAGTGCCTGTGTTGTAGCTTTTGGATTGATGGTTTATCATAGAAAAGAAAGACAAGGTTTTGCTCTTATGGGAAAAGAAGGGGGAGTTATTTTTGGTGCAATGGGGATTATTTTTATCATTTCTTTGCTTTTAATTTATTTTAGCGAAAAAATGTCAAATCCAAATTTGGATTCTTTGGGTTTAAATGCAAATTTGGGAAATTTAGAAGGTAAAGAAATAAGATTTGGCACAGATGGTTCGAGTTTATTTAGTGCTGTAACTACTGCTTTTACTACAGGAAGCGTCAATAATATGCACGATAGTTTAAATCCTTTAAGCATCAGTGCTACTTTGTTAAATATGATGTTAAATGTAGCTTTTGGTGGCGAAGGAGTAGGGCTTATGAATATGATTATTTATGTGCTTTTAACCGTGTTTATTTGTGCATTAATGATAGGCAGAACTCCAGAATTCTTGGGTAAAAAAATAGAAAGCGCACAAATGAAGCTTATAGCTTTGGTAATTCTTATCCATCCTTTATTAATCCTTGTTTTAAGTGCATTAGCTGTTGTTTTTGCAAAAGATAGTATAAGCAATCCTAGCTTTCATGGCTTGGCTCAAATTTTGTATGAATTTAGTTCTTCGGCAGCAAATAATGGTTCAGGACTTGAAGGTTTAAAAGATGATAATTTATTTTGGAATTTAAGTACAGCTTTTGCTATGTTTTGTGGGCGTTATTTGGTTTTAATAGCTCAGCTTGCTATAGCTGGATCGCTTTTGGCTAAAAATACACAAGAAAATACTGCAAATTCTTTAAAAACGGATAATTTAACTTTTATGTTTGTGCTTGTTTGTATTATATATATTTTTGCTGCACTTACTTTTTTTCCAGTGCTTACTTTATCAAGCGTTGCAGAATATTTATCTTTATAGCATTAAGGAGAGTCAATGTCTAAAAAACAAAATAAACTCATTACAAAAGAAATTTTAAATAATGCCATAAAGGGAGCATTTTTAAAATTTGATCCACGCTTTATGATAAAAAATCCTGTTATGTTTATGGTGGAAGTTGGATTGATTCTTACTTTGATTTTAAGTATTTTTCCTACTTTGTTTAATGGAAATTCTGATGAAAGAATTTATAACATCTTAATCACTTTTATTTTATTTGTAACCTTGCTTTTTGCAAATTTTGCAGAAAGTATTGCAGAAGGAAGGGGTAAAGCCCAAGCAGCTACCTTAAGACAAAGTAAAAAGGATTCTAAAGCTAGACGCATAAAAAGTGATGGCAGTGAAGAAATGCTTAATTCTAGCGAGTTAAAAATAGGTGATATAGTTTTAGTTAAAGCAGGTGAACTTATACCTAATGATGGAGAAATTATAGAAGGTGCTGCAAGTGTTGATGAATCAGCTATTACAGGTGAAAGTGCTCCTGTTATGCGTGAAGCGGGCGGTGATTTTTCTTCTGTTACAGGTGGGACTACGGTTTTAACTGATTTTTTAAAGATTAAAATTTTAGTTGGAGCTGGGGAAAGTTTTTTAGATAAAATGATCAATCTTGTAGAAGGTGCTGCGCGTCAAAAAACTCCAAATGAAATTGCTCTTAATACTCTTTTAATTGTGCTTAGTTTGAGTTTTCTAGTAGTGGTTGTAAGTTTATATCCTTTTATGCAATTTTTAGGCGTGAGTTTGCCTATTTCGTGGTTAGTAGCATTGCTTGTATGTCTTATTCCTACAACTATAGGGGGGCTTTTATCAGCTATAGGAATAGCAGGTATGGACAGGGTAACGCGTTTTAATGTGATCGCACTTTCAGGCAAGGCTGTTGAAAGTTGTGGTGATGTTGATACTATGATTTTGGATAAAACAGGAACGATTACTTTTGGAAACCGTTTGGCAAATGAATTTTATGAAGTCCAAGGTATAAGTAAAGAAGAAATGATTAAAGCTTGTGTTTTATCCTCTTTAAAAGATGAAACTCCAGAAGGTAAAAGCATAGTTGCATTGGCTCAAAAAGTGGGTTATGAATTAGAAGGTAATGATATTAAAGAATTTATCGAATTTAGCGCTCAAAATAGAATGAGCGGTGTGGATTTACAAGATAATACAAAAATTCGTAAAGGTGCTTTTGATGCTATAAGGGCTTATATAAGCGAAATGAATGGAAAAATTCCTAGTGATTTAGAAACTAAGGTAATGGAAATTTCAAATCTTGGTGGCACTCCTTTGGTAGTGTGTAAAAATGAAAAAATTTTAGGAGTAATTTATCTAAAGGATACAGTAAAACCAGGACTTAAAGAGCGCTTTGATGAGCTTAGAAAAATGGGCATAAAAACTTTAATGTGTACCGGAGATAATCCTTTAACAGCAGCTACTATAGCTAAAGAAGCAGGGCTTGATGGATTTATAGCAGAATGCAAGCCTGAAGATAAAATAGAAGCCATTAAAAAAGAACAAGCTCAAGGTAAGATAGTAGCCATGACAGGAGATGGAACCAATGATGCTCCAGCTCTTGCGCAAGCTGATGTAGGTATAGCTATGAACTCAGGAACTCAAGCAGCCAAAGAAGCAGCCAATATGATAGATCTTGATTCTAATCCTACTAAAATTTTAGAAGTAGTTGAAATAGGAAAAGGTTTGCTTATTACTAGAGGTAGTCTTACAACTTTTAGTATGGCAAATGATATTGCTAAGTATTTTGCTATTTTACCTGCTATGTTTAGTGTGGTTTTACCTCAAATGCAAATTTTAAATATTATGCATTTGGCTACCCCGCAAAGTGCTATTTTATCAGCACTTATTTTTAATGCTATTATTATACCTTTGCTCATACCTATTGCTATGCGTGGAGTTAAATTTAAGCCTATGAAAAGCGAGCATTTGCTTTTAAGAAATTTGAGTATTTATGGTTTAGGTGGTATGATAGCACCTTTTATAGGGATAAAAATAATTGATATTCCTACAGCTTGGATACTTAGAATTTTAGGAGTGTGATATGCTTAGAACTTTGCTTAGTTTTTTTGTGGTAATGCTAATATTGTGTACTCTTATTTATCCTTTTGCTTTAAATACAGTTGCAAAATTTATTTTTCCTTATCAATCAAGTGGAAGTTTAGTGGATAAAGAAGGTCGTCCAACTTTGGATATAAGTAAAGCGGTAGGTTCAAAGCTTTTGGGTCAAGATTTTAATAAGCCTTATTTTCTACATTCAAGAGCATCTGTATTAAATTACAATACAAGTGATACAAATGAAAGCAGTGTAAGTTCAGGTGGATTTAATTATGCTATGTCAAATCCTGCTTTAAAAGAGCGTGTGCAAAAAGATTTGCAAAAATTTTTAGATGAAAATCCGCAAATTACAAAAGAACAAATTCCTTTGGATTTATTAAGCGCTTCAGGATCAGGTCTTGATCCTCATATCAGTCTTCAAGCAGCCCTAGTGCAAATTCCTAGGATAAGTCAATCTTCAAAAATCACCAAAGAAGAATTAGAAAAAATCATTCAAGAAAATACAGAGTCTAAATTTTTAGGGATTTTTGGGGAAGAAAAGGTTAATGTTTTAGCCGTTAATATAGCTATTGTTAAAGCCATGAAAAAAGAATAAACATGCAAAGACAAAGTCCTGAACAAATTCTTAAAAAACTTGAGGTTAAAGCCAAGGAAGAAGAAAAAAACAAACTTGCAAAATTAAAAATCTTCTTAGGTTATGCTGCAGGTTCTGGAAAAACTTATGCTATGTTAAGTGAAGCTAGAACTTTAAGGGATAATGGAGTTGATGTTGTTTTAGGCTATATAGAGCCTCACGATAGACCTGAAACAATGGCTTTAACACAAGGTTTTGAAAGTATAGCTAATCTTGAAATTCCTTATAAAAATATAGTATTAAAAGAGTTTGATTTAGACACTACCCTTAAGAGAAAACCTGCTTTGGTTTTAGTAGATGAGCTTGCGCACACTAATGCTAAAGGCTTGCGTAATGAAAAGCGTTTTCAAGATATAGAAGAGCTTCTAAAAGCAGGGATTGATGTTTATACTACTTTAAATATACAACATTTAGAAAGTTTAAATGATTTAGTCGCTAATATCAGTAAGATAGAAGTTAAAGAGCGTATTCCTGATCGTATTTTTGATGAGGCTGATCAGGTTGAACTTGTTGATATTGAACCTAATAAGCTTTTAAAAAGAATGCAAGATGGTAAAATTTATAAGGAAAAACAAGCTAAACTAGCACTTGAAAATTTCTTTCGCCAAGAAAGACTTATAGCTTTGCGTGAGATTGCCTTAAGAAGACTTGCTTCAAGAGTGAATTTAAGAGCAAGTGAACAAAGGCTTATTAATGATGATTTAGCTTATCATACTGGAGAGCATATTTTAGTTTGTATTAATGCTTCAAATGCAAAGGTTATTCGTGCAGCTGCAAGACTTGCTTTAGCTTTTCATGCTAAATTGAGTGCGCTTTATATAAAAAATCCCAATATTAAAGAAGAAAAAGCCTTAGAAGAAAATATAGAACTAGCTAAAAGTTTTAATGCTGAAATCATTAGCGTATATGATGATGATATAGCAAGACAAATTGCAGAGTATTCAAGCCTTAGCAATGTTTCTAAAATTGTTTTAGGTAAAAATAAAGATAAAAAAAAGTTTAAAGAAGAGATTTTTGAAGCTGTTGCTAAAAAAGCACCCAATATTGATTTATATCTTGTCAATGAAAATCAAATTTCTACTTCTAAAATACCAAGTAAAAAAGGTTTTGATTTTTTAGGTTTTTTAAAAATCACAGGAGTTTTGCTTTTAGCAACTTTTATAGCTTTTGTATTTCATAAATTTAATACTCAGCCAAGTAATATAGTTATGATTTTTATTTTAGCAGTTTTTGCTTCTTCTTTTATTTCTGATAATAAAATTTTCGCCTTTTATTCTTCTTTAGTAAGTGTCTTAATTTATAATTTTTTCTTTTTAGAACCTATTTTTAGTCTTAAAGTTCATGATAGTGGAAATATTATTACTTTTACAACTATGTTTATAGTTGGATTTTTAACAGCTGTTTTTACTAGAAGATTAAAATTGCAATCTAAAGAACTCACTAAAAGAGCTTATAGAACAGCTATTTTGCTTGAAAATAGTGAAAAGTTAGCAAGAGTGAAAAGCAAACAAGAGCTTTGGGAACAACTTGGAAATCAAGCTTTAAAATTATTAAATTTACCTATTATTATTTATCCTATAAATAAAAACAATATTTTATCGAAACCTTTGTTGTTTTTTAACGATGATAAGCAAATGTTAAAAAATTGTTTTAGTGCTGATGAGATTGCTATTGCTCAATGGGTTGCAACAAATAAAGAAAGAGCAGGTGTTTGTACAAATACCCTGCCTAATGCTAATGCTATGTATTTACCTATAGAAGATGGGGAAAAAACTAAAGGGGTTATAGGTATAGTTTTAAAAGAAAAACGTCCCTTGCAAGACTTTCAGTATGAAATTTTAAGTGCTTTACTTAATGAGGCAGGAGTTAGAACAAGGGATATATTTTTATTATAAATCCCTTAATTTATTAATCTCATCTCTAATTGCGGCAGCTTTTTCAAACTCAAGTGCTTTTGCTGCTTCAAGCATTTGCTTTCTTAATTCTTTGACAAGTTTTGCTCTTTCGCTAGCTGGCATTTTTTCTAGTTTTTTACCTTTGCGATAAATTTCGCCTAAATCCTCTTCATTTTTCAAACTTTCTTCAATATGGCGTTTGACTGAAGTTGGGGTAATATTGTATTTTTTATTATAAGCCATTTGAAGTTTGCGGCGTTCATTGGTGGTATCCATAGCTTCTTGCATGGATTTTGTGATTTTTTTGCAAAAAAGCAAAACCTTACCATTGACATTTCTAGCTGCTCTTCCCATGGTTTGGATTAAACTTGTAGTACTTCTTAAAAAACCTTCCTTATCTGCATCCATAATGGCAATGAGTGAAACTTCAGGCAAATCAAGTCCTTCTCTAAGTAAGTTAATGCCAATTAGCATATCAAAAGCACCGCTTCTTAAACCTCTTATGATTTCATTGCGTTCTATAGCATCGATATCTGAGTGCATGTATTTGACTTTTATACCAAGTTCTAAATAATACCTTGTAAGTTCTTCAGCGAGTTTTTTAGTTAGCACAGTCACTAAAACACGTTCATTCCTTTGTATGACTTTTTTAGCTTCATCAAATAAAATCTCAACCTGATTATCACTATCTTTTAATTCTATCAAAGGATCAAGCAGTCCTGTAGGACGCATGATTTGATGAAAGATATTTTCTTTACTCAGTTCAAGTTCTAAAGGTGCAGGTGTGGCTGAAACAAAAAGAAATTGGCAATTTTTATGGATAAATTCATCAAACATTAAAGGACGATTATCCAAGGCTGAAGGCAAACGAAAACCATAATCCACCAAGGTTTGTTTTCTGCTTCTATCTCCTGCAAACATACCTCTAAATTGCGGTAAAGATACATGACTTTCATCGACTATAACAAGAAATTTTCTATCTTTAATCGCAAAATAATCAAAAAGTGTATAAGGAGTATCGCCTTCTTTAAGTCCTGTTAAATGCCTTGCATAATTTTCAACGCCTTTACACATTCCTGTGCTTGTAAGCATCTCAAGATCAAATTCAACCCTTTGTTTAAGGCGTTGATATTCTACGAGTTTATTTTCATGTTCAAAATAAGCAAGGCGTTCGTTAAGTTCTGCTTTGATGTCTTTTATCGCTTGTTTTAGTCTTGTTTCGCCCACGCTAAACTGGCTTGTAGGATAGAGTATGAAGCGTTTTAAATCTTTGCCTTTTTTATTTTCTAAAACATTGTAATGATACATAGCATCAAGCTCATCACCAAAAAATTCAAGCCTTACTACTTCATCTTCATAATAAGCTGGATAAATATCTATAATATCTCCTTGAACTCTAAAATCCGCACGATCAAAAAAATTATCATTTCTTTTATAACCCATATCTACAAGTTTTTTTAAAAGTTCTTTTTGTGAAATTTGCATACCTAGTTCAAAGATTAAAACCATACCTATGTATTCATTTGGATTACCAAGTCCATAATTTGCTGAAACACTAGCTATGCAAACTACATCTTCATAACTTAAAAGTGAAGCAGTAGCACTCAGTCTTAAACGCTCTAAGTCTTCATTAGTAGAGCTGTCTTTTTCTATGAAAACATCAGTGCGTGGGATATAGGCTTCAGGTTGATAATAATCATAATAAGATATAAAATATTCCACATGATTTTTAGAAAAAAAGCCTTTAAATTCGCTATAAAGTTGTGCGCAAAGGCTTTTGTTGTGACTCATGATAAGAGTGGGTATATTAAGTTCTTTAATGATATTTGCCATGGTAAAGGTTTTTCCACTTCCTGTAACGCCTAGTAAGGTTTGATATTTGTTGCCTTTTTTTATACTTTTTACTATGCCTTTTATGGCTTCTTGTTGATCGGGACTGGGTTTAAATTCGCTGGTAAGTTCTAACATTTTTCTACTTTATTTTTATTTTTGAAAAAATTTTAAAAGAAAATGCTTTAATTAAAAATTAATTGACAATAAAAACCTAAATTTAAATTTTTTTCTGCTACAATATCAAATAATATTTTCCATAAATTACAAATTTCTTAAGAAGGCAAAAATATGTTTGATGAAAAAATAATCAATACTATGACAGATAAAGTAAATGAATTAATTGAAAAATATAACGAAGTTTGCGAAGCCAATGAGGCTTTAAGAAATGAGCTTGTAAGCGTTAAAGCACAAAATGAAGCAAAAAGTAATCAAATCATGCGTTTAGAAGAAGAACTTAAATCTCGCAATATAGAAAGCGAAGATATTTATAAGAAAATAGAGGCTGTTCTTGGCAGATAATCTAAAACAAGTCATTGTTAATGTCAATGCAAAAGATTTCATTGTTAAGTGCAGTGAAGAATTTGCAAATTTTTTAGAAGATGATATCGCTTTGATTTCTGGCGGTACTAAAAAAATAGAACTTAAACGCTTTGTAGATGCGTTTGTTAAAAAAAGTTATGAAAATTATATTTTAGAAAGAGAACTTAAGAAACTAATAAAAGCAATCAATGAAGAACTCCCGACAAAATGAATAAAGCTTTTACTTTGCTTGAGCTTGTTTTTGTGATTTTGATTTTGGGAATTTTATCAAGCTTATCTTTATCTTTTATCGATACTACAAAAGATGAGGTTAAAATTTTAAAATTAAAAATGGACTATGAAATGCTAAGCTCAGCTCTTGCTTTAATGCGTAGTCAAATGAGACTTAAAAATTTAAATTTTCCAGAAATTTTAGATAATGCGCAAAACAATCAAGCCAAAGAAAAACTCTTTTATTGTTTAAATGATTGTGATTATTCTTTGCTTGATACGCCTATTTATTCTGATTTTAAATCTTGGATAAAAATAGGTAAAAATCACTATAGATTTGCATTAAACGCCAAAGAGATGATTGAATTTATTTATGATTCTAAAGAAGGTTTGTTAAAGTGTATAGGAAGTTCTAGATGCAAAGATTTGATATAAGATATTATGAACTTGCAATTTGTGGTTTGTATTTGGATAATTTAACTTTTCATAGTTTTGATGAAATCAAACCTTTAACACAAGTATTAGTGGATTTAAAAACTAAAAAAAACCTTAAAGCTATCGTGCTTAAAGAATGTCAAAAACCTGATTTTAAAACCGTAGAAATTAAAGAAATTACAGGGTATTTTCTAACTCCTTTGCAGTTTGAATTGGTAAATTTTATTGTTTATTATTATGCTTCAAAACTTGGTTTTGTTTTGGGATTTTTTGAAACTAGTCCTAAGTATGAATGTCAAAAAATGTTTTTTAAAGATACCCCTAAGCTAAGCAATCAACAACAAAATGCCTTAAGTTTTCTTCAAAAAGAAAATAATTCTTTGCTTTTTGCTGATACAGGTAGTGGAAAGACCGAAATTTATATTTCTTTGATAAAAGAGTGTTTGGAACAAGGTAAACAAGCTTTGCTTTTGATGCCAGAAATCGCACTCACTCCACAAATGCAAAAGCGTTTGGAGGTGTATTTTAAGGATAATTTTTTCTTGTGGCATTCTAAAATTTCAAAGAAAAAAAAGCAAGAATATTTAGAGCGTTTTTGCAAGGGAGAAGTGCTTTTAGTAGCGGGTGCAAGATCGGCTTTGTTTTTGCCTTTTAGAAATTTAGGACTTATTGTAGTAGATGAAGAACATGATAATTCTTATAAGGCTTCTAATCAGCCTTTTATCAATGCAAGAGATTTAGCACTTTTTTTGGGTCAAAAAAATAATATTAAAGTGGTTTTAGGTTCTGCAACCCCATCTTTAACGAGTTTTTACAAACAAAAAAGTTTTAGACTAAAAGGAACTTTTTTTGAGAGTAAAAAGCATTTTTTATATGATGAAAATGAGCTTGGTATAACGCCTATGCTTTTAAGTGAATTAGAAAAAAGTTTAAAACATCAAAAACAAGCTATAGTGTTTTTACCTACAAGGGCTAATTTTAGGCAAATCATTTGCAAGGATTGTGGGGAAACGATAAAATGTCCTTTTTGTTCTATTGCTATGAGTATGCATAAAAAGAAAAATGTTTTAAAATGTCATTATTGTAATTATACTTCTTTAATAGAGCAAAATTGTCCAAGTTGCAAAGGAGAAATGTTAGAAGCTAGAAAAATGGGGACTGCTGAACTTTTAGAGCTTTTGCAAAATACTTTGCCTTTAGCAAAAATAGCAAAATTTGATAGCGATGAAATCACAAGCGTTAAAAAGCTTAATACTATTTTAAAAGACTTTAATGAAAATAAGATCGATATACTTATTGGCACCTCTATGCTTGCTAAAGGCCATGATTATCATAGTGTGGATTTGAGTGTGATTTTAGGGCTTGATGAGTATTTGTTGCGTCCTAGTTTTAGAGCGAGTGAAGAAACTTTAGCTTTAGCTATGCAAGTTGCTGGTAGAGCAGGGCGTAAAGGCGAAGCAAGAGTACTTTTGCAAACAAAAAATAGAGCTTTTTTTGAAAGGTATATAGAGGATTATGATGCTTTTTTGAAAGATGAGTTAGAAAATAGAAAAGATCTTTATCCTCCATTTAAACGCCTTTTAAGAGTTCTTATAGAAGATAAAGATCAGCAATCCTCACAAAAGCTCTGCGAAAAACTTGCCTATCAATTTAAAAATATCAAACAGGTAGAATTGGTGGGCTATGGAATTTGTGGAGTTGAAATGCTACATGGAAAATATCGTTTTTATTTATTACTTAGAAGTGAAAATCATAAAGTTTTAGTGGCAATTGAAAATTATATTTTACAATTTAAAAATGTAAGTGCAGATATTGATCCTATTGATTTTGTGTAAGTAAGATAATTATTTATCTTTGTATATCTTTTCAAATTCTTTATAATATTTCCAAGAATCAATAATATGAGGATGTGTTTGTTTTAAATGATTTAGTTCATTTTCAAATATATTAAAAAAAGTGTAAATAAGTGATTTATTTTTTATAAAATAATCTATTACATCTTTTTCTTTCATCATTTTTGATTCTGTTTCATCTATGGTTATTTTAATTTGATATAAAAAATCATACAAATAATGTTTAATTGTTGAAAATAAAAGATTGTTTTGTTCTAATTGCTTAAAATCATTTTTATCAATATATACACCCATATCATTACATAGGTCGTTTTTTATAATTTCTTGTATTATGTCTATTTTTTCATGATTGATATGTTTTCTGTCTAAAATTATGGGAATGCTAGAAGTTTTATCAATATTGACATTTTTATTATTTTTAGGAGTATTAAGATAAAAGGTGTTATTAATATCTTTAGAATTTGCATAAAGTGTAATAGGAAAAAGATAGCGAATATAACCTCTAAATTCTTTAATTTTAAATAAATCTAATTTATCTTTATGGGGGGGGGTAAAATTAAAATTCATAGCAAGTAAATTCATAGTATCGTAGGCCTTTGATTGACGGATTTCTTCCATATCAAGATAGTATACTTTGTCTTTGTTAAAATATTTTAATAAATAAGAGATGATAAAAACTCCTTGTTGTAGTTCGTTTATATCGATTTTAATTTTATGATTTTGATGAGCAAGATAGTCAATATAATAACGCCAATCATAAGTTAGATTAAATTCAGAGGGATAGTTTCTTGAAACTTTATTCCAATCTCTTCCCCAGTTATGCTTTAAAATTCCTATTGGATCGCGAACTCCGCAAATAATTTTAGAGTTAAAATCCAATAAAGATAGATATTTATCAAAATAAGGTAGATTAATTTCTGATATATTAATAGCATATTGAGTAATCGTATTGTCATTTAGACACATGTAATTAAGACAATATCTTTCTTTGGCATCAGGCGGTAAAACCCAGGAGGCAAAACAAGTTACATCGCAACATTGATTAAGGTATCTTAAAAATGCTGCTGCTCCAACGCCATGTGGAGAAATATAGATAAATTTATAGTGTTTAGGTAGGGGTAAATTTAAATCCCAAGCTAATTCTGCACAATGTCGACTAGCATCTATTTCTATAAAATTAGGATTGATTAAAGGTGGATAAGGATGTTTTATTGATAAATATCTATTCTTAAATTCGCTAGAATTGAGCCAAGTGCAAATTGTTTCAATATTTTCCAAAACAAAGGTAAAAAATTTTTCATTATTCGAATTTTTTAAAGCTTGTAAAAGAATTTGAGCTAGGGTTGGAGTTAGGTTATTTTTTATATAGAGTAAAAGATTTTGCATATAACCTCTTTTAATTGTATTTAATTTATATATAATTCATAAATATTTAAATATTATGAAATTTAAATATATTATCAAAAATAAACTTTAATTAAAGCAATAAAAAGTTAAAATTTGATATTAAAATTTTTCAAAGAGTGAAGTTATGGAGTATAAAAGATTTAAAACCAGACAAATCAAAGTAGGAGATGTTTTAATAGGCGGTGATGCACCCATTTCAGTTCAATCTATGCTTTTTACTAAGACAAGAGATATAGAAGGTTCTTTAGAGCAAATTAATCGTCTTTATTTTGCAGGAGCAAATATAGTGCGTTTGGCGTGCTTGGATATGGCCGATGCAAGGGCTTTAAAAGAGATTAAAGCTAAAAGTCCTTTGCCTTTAATCGTAGATATTCATTTTAATCATAATTTGGCTGTATATTGTACTGAATTTATCGATGGAGTGCGTATAAATCCTGGCAATATAGGCTCTAAAGAAAATATCAAAGAAGTGGTAAAAGCATGTAAAGAACGGGGTATCCCTATACGCATCGGTGTAAACCACGGCTCCATAGAAAAACAATTTAGCGATAAATTTGGCTATGGTGTCGATGCTATGCTAGAAAGTGCGATGTATAATATCAAGCTTTTAGAGGATTTAGACTTTTTTGATATTAAAATTTCCATGAAGACTTCAGATGCTCAAAAAACTATAGAAGCTTATGAGAGATTAAGACCGCTTTGTGATTATCCTTTTCACTTAGGGGTAACTGAAGCAGGAACTAAATTTCATAGCACTGTAAAAAGTTCTATAGCTTTAGGAAATTTACTTCTTAAAGGTATAGGCGATACTATGCGTGTTTCTATGACGGGTGAGCTTGAAGAGGAAATTCGTGTAGCAAGAGCGATTTTGCAAGATAGTGGAGTGCAAAAAAGTGGAGTAAATATCATCTCATGTCCAACTTGCGGTAGGATTCAAAGTGATTTGTTAAGCGCGATTAAAATCGTAGAAGAAAAAACCAAGCATATAAAAGAACCTTTAAATATCAGTGTCATGGGTTGTGTAGTAAATGCTTTAGGTGAAGCTAAGGGCGCTGATGTGGCTATAGCCTTTGGGAAAAATCAAGGACTTGTTATAAGACATGGTGAAGTTGTAGCTAAATTAAAAGAAAGTGAACTTGTAGATAGATTTTTAGCTGAAGTTGAAGATGAGGTTAAAAGTAGGTCTGTAAAAGAATAAAAGCCAAGAAGCAAGGTTTAACCTTGCTTTTAGAATGGCCATATCGCTTCTATAACTTTGCTACCCCAAGGTTTTCTTGTGCTTCTATCCACTTCACCTTCTGTTTTATAAAGAATTTTAGCATCTGCTATATATTTACTATCTATAGTATTGTCTTGACCGATGTCATAAGGACGAATAACACCGCTTAATTGTATGATTTGTTTCTCTCCGTTGATTAAAAGCTCTCTTGAGCCTTCAATAAAATAATTACCATTCGATAAAATTTTAATTACACGCGTTGAAATTGTAGTATTGAAACTTTCATTTCTGCTTTGTGAGCCTGTTCCTGTGTACTTGTTTGAACTATTGGTTTGAAAGCCTATATTAGAATAAGCATTGACTTTATTAAGAGCATTAGCTACCACTCCTGAACTTCCTGTTAAAGCACCTCCGCCTAAATTTGAGGTATTAGTTCTACTTGTTGCTTTATTAGCTTGTGTGCTTTGAGTGGTACTTTCTTGTATAACAACTGTAACTAAATCATTTACATTCATAGCTTTTTTATCTGAAAATAAAGGATTATCCCCTTTGCCAAAAAGTGATCCTGGTGCACTTTCTACATTATTACTTTGTTTTGGTGCAAGTTCTTCTACATAAGCAGGTGGTTTCATTGAAATTTGCGGATCAACCGTTGCAGAACAACCAAAAAATGCAAACGGTAACACATAAAATAAAACTTTTTTCATTTTCGTCCTTTAAAATATGAATTTTTATTTTTCTTTGTTAAAATTAGAAAAAGCAAAGAGTGTTCCACATTTATAAATTTAAGGAGAAAATGATGGCAAATCTTTATTTGATGAGATCTAGAAGTGATGAGTTAAATACTATTATTAGTACAAATTTGCTTAAAAATTATAGCAAAATTTACAAAAATATCGCAATTTATTGCCCTGTAATATACATACATCGCGTCCCTGTTTTGCAAGGTTGGTTGGAAGAATTTAATATCAATCAAACTGTAAAAAGCGCTTATGGTTTTACCTTTAGAGAGGCAATGGAGGAATTTAGCAAAGATCCTCATAATTTTTTTAATGTTATTTTAGAAGAATATGAAGAGTTAAAACGCAAATACGATTTTGTGCTTGTAAATAGCTTTTGCGAATTTGGAATACTTGATGGATTTGATCTTAGTATAAAATTGGCTAAAAATCTTAATACCCCTATCGCTGCTATTATTAATGATGAAGATAAACTTATAGCTCAAAAATATTTCGATCATGCCCTAGATGGTCGTAATTATGTTTTGATTAATGAAAATTTTAATTTTGAAGAAGTGCAAAAGCTTGAAGAGTATGATTTTATAACTCCGCATCGTTTTAAATATGAATTGATTAAACAAAGCGTAAAAAATAAAAAAACTGTTGTTTTGCCAGAAAGTAATGATGAGAGAATTTTAAAAGCTGCTGAAATTTTATTAAAAAGTAAAGTTGTTGATCTTATTTTATTGGGTGATGAGGAAAAAATCAAACAAGATGCTGCTAGATTAAGTCTTGATTTAAGCACTATAAAAATTATAAATCCGCTCAATTCAGAATATAATCAAGAATTTACTTCCATTCTTTACGAGGCAAGAAAATCTAAAGGAATGAGTTTAGAAGAGGCTAAGATGCTAGTTCAGGATAAAACTTATTTTGGAACTTTGCTTATACATACTGGAAAAGCTGATGCTATGGTTAGTGGAGCATCAACTACTACGGCTGAAACGATTCGCCCTGCATTACAGCTTATTAAAACCAAAGAAGGTATTAGTTCTGTTTCGGGAATTTTCTTTATGGGGCTTGAAGATCAAGTTTTAGCTTTTGCTGATTGTGCTGTAAATCCAAGTCCAACTGCTGAACAGCTTGCAACTAGTGCTTATGTAAGTGCTATGACTGCTAAATCTTTTGGACTTGAACCAAAAATAGCTTTGCTTTCTTATTCTAGTGGTGATAGTGGTAAGGGAGAAAGCGTAGATCTTGTAAAAGAAGCATTAAAGATTGCCAAAGAAAAATACCCTGAGTTAAATATAGATGGTCCTATGCAGTTTGATTGCGCTTATGATCCAAAGACTGCAGCAAAGAAAATGCCAAATTCTAAGATAGCAGGCCATGCAAATGTATATATTTTTCCTGATCTTAATGCAGCAAATATTTGTTACAAAGCAGTTCAAAGAACTGCTAATGCTTTAGCAATCGGTCCTATTTTGCAAGGTCTTAAAAAACCTGTTAATGATTTAAGTCGTGGATGTTTGGTAGATGATATTGTAGATACTGTAATTTTAAGTGCAATACAAGCTCAATAGAAAGGAATGATAAATGAAAATTTTAGTTTTAAATTCAGGTTCTTCATCGATTAAATTTAAATTTTTTGATAATAAAGTCGTTAAAGCGAGTGGCTTAGTAGAAAAAATTGGAGAGCAAAATTCAAAGGTTGTATTAAAAAATGTTTTAAATAATGAAAGTTTTGAAAGAGAATTAACAATAAATAATCACGAAGAAGGACTTAGTATAGTCAATGAACTTTTTAAAGAATCAGGAATTTTAGCAGATTTAAATGCTCTTGATGGCTGTGGTCATCGTATAGTTCACGGGGGAAGAAATTTAAGTGAGCATTGTTTAGTAGATGACTATGTTCTTAAAGAAATAGATAGGGTTAGTATTTTTGCTCCTTTGCATAATCCTGCCCATTTAGCAGGTATAAAAACAATGATCAAAGCTGCACCTAGTGTTGCTAATGCAGCTATTTTTGATACAGCTTTTCATCGCACTATGCCTGATTTTGCTTATATGTATGCTTTGCCTTATGATTTTTATGATAAGCATAATATTAGAAGATATGGTTTTCATGGGACTTCTCATGCTTATGTTAGTTCTAGAGCGGCGAAATTTCTTCAAAAAGATCAAAATGAATTAAATGTCATCTCTGCTCATCTTGGAAATGGTGCAAGTGTATGTGCTATAGAAAAAGGTAAGAGTATGGATACTTCTATGGGCTTTACTCCACTTGAAGGACTTATTATGGGAACGCGTTGTGGAGATTTAGACCCTGCTATTTTACCTTTTATTAGTCATCTTAAGGGTTTAACTATAGAAGAAATAGATACACTGATGAATAAAAAAAGTGGAGTATATGGAATTTGCGGTTATAATGATTTTAGAGATATAGAAAGAGAGATAGAACAAGGTAATGATAAAGCACGCTTGGCTCTTGATATGTTTTGTTATCGTCTTGTTAAATATATAGGATCCTACTTTGCTGTGTTGCCAAAAACCGATGCTATTATTTTTACAGGTGGTATAGGAGAAAATGATAGTTTGGTTCGACAAAAAGTATGCGAGAGATTAGCTCATCTTGGTATCGAGTTAGATTTTGAACTTAACAAACAAAGGATTTCGGGCGAAAGAATGATAAATCATGCAAATTCTAAAGTTAAAGTGCTTGTTATTCCTACAGATGAAGAATTAGAAATCGCTAGAATTACAGAAGAATTAATAAGCAATTGAAAGAGGTTTATATTTAGTAAAAATTAATTTTGTTTAGATAAAATTTTAATTAAAAAATAAAGCATGGATTATGAAAAAATTTAAAGAATTTAGCCTTCGTTTTTTATTTAAAGTATCAGAACAACCTGTTTTAGTGAAGGATTTATTAGAGGCAAATGCACTTTTTAATGACGGTATGCTTGTAGATCCTTCTAAGCTAAATTTTAATTTCAAAATTCTAAATTCTTATATTTATTTTGGTGTTTTTTGTGCTGTGGTTTTGTTGCCATTGCTTTTAATTACTCATTATTTTTTAACAAAACTTGACTTTCATATAAGCATAGTGAGTGCTGTTATGGTTACTGCTTGTGTATTTATAGGATATGATATTTTTAAAGTTTATACTCGTAAAATAATCTCAAAAAAAATAATACAAAAAGCCTGGGCTTTGCATTTCCCTTATTTTGCTTATGAAAAATACTCTATAATGGCAGGTGAAATTTATAAGGAAGCCTTAAAAGAGGAAATTCCAAAAGCAAATTTAGAGCAGTATGTTTTAGATAAGATTATTCATTCTAAATAGTCTAAAATTTGATTTTGGAATCGCATATTTTCAAGCCTTCTTTTTAAATCTTTATTTTCTTCGTTTAAAACGCTTTCTTCTGTTCTTAATGTAGCAATTTCTCTACTAAGATAATAAATTTGATTTCTAATATAAATTTGTGGAGCAAATAAAAATAACGCAAAACTAACAAGTAAAGCTGCAAAAAGAAGATGATTGAAATTTAGGTTTCTATCTTCTTTGGTGGCATTAGAGAAGCCTTCTAATAAAACATTTTTTGCCTTTTGAGCATCTTCATCATTTTGTTGTTTTTCTTGGGCTTGATTAGATGGTTTTGGAAGTTCTTGTTTATTTTCTTGTGGTGTTATCTTTTTTTGTAAATTTTCCAAACTTTGTTTAATATCGGGTTGTTTTTCTATAGTTTGGGAGTTTTGTATTTTAGGTTCAGTTTTTTGAATTTTTTCTATAGATTTTATAGATTCTTTTTTTTCCTTTTTATCTTGGATAGGATTTTGATCATTTTTTGTTTGAATTTTTGGTTTAGTTTGAATATTTTTTATCTCGTTTATTTTTTTTCTTCCAAATGAAAAAATTTTTTTAGTTTTTTTATTTTCTTCTTTTTTTCTTTCTTTCATTTTGGAAAAAATTTTTTTAGCAAGAGATTGCTTTTCTTCTAATTTAACATTGATCAGATCTTCTTTTAAATATATATTTGATTTTTTAGTATGTTTTGACTCATACTCTTCATCGAGTTCTTCTAAGAATTTATTAGGAGTCTTTTTTTTAAAACGACGTCTTAAAATATCATCGCTAGAAATTTCATTTCTTAAGTCATCATCAAGCGGTTTGCCTTGATTTATGGCGCGAGAAAATTTCAGCATTTTTTGGCGTATGTTTTGGCGTTCTTTTATAAAATCATCTTCTAGCATTATTTATTGTCCAAATTATTAAAATAAAAAGCCCGCATTTTAGCACAACTAGAGCGAGAATTTTTTAAAAGTTCTTCCTTGCTTGCACTTATAGCTTTTTTGGTTATTATTTGCCCTAGGCTATGGTTATTTCCACATTCGCAACGCATTATTTTTTCATCACAAATGCAGTTTTTTGACCATTTTTTGAAAAAATTTTTTACTATTCTATCTTCCAAAGAATGAAAACTAATGATTGCTAAAATGCAATTTTTTGGTTTTAAATTTTCTAAATGCCCAAGAAAATCTTTAAGCACTTTAAGTTCTTGATTTACTTCTATTCTAATGGCTTGAAATGCTAAAGTGGCTTTGGAAATTTTTCTATGATTTTGTTTGCCTTTTCCTATGATTTGATAAAGTTCCTTGGCGCTTTTGATTGGATTTTTACTTCTTTCTAGGCAAATTTTTTCAGCAATAAAATGTGCATCGTGCAATTCTCCATAATCTTTAAAAATGGAAGTTAATTGCTCTTTTGTATAAGTATTAATAATCTCATAAGCCGATATTTTGGAGTTTTGATTCATTCTCATATCCAAAAAGTCAGAATTTACACTAAAACCTCTTTCGTTATTATCGAGTTGAAATGAAGAAACTCCAATGTCTGCTAAAATGCCTCTTAATTCTTCTTTATGTGAAATTTTTTCTAAAACTTCACTAAAATTACTTTGTATAAAAGTTATCCTATTGTGAAAATCTTTAAGACGTTTTTTAGAAAATTCTAAAGCTTGTTGATCTTGATCACAAGCAATGAATTTAAGATCAGGATGATTTTTAAGCAAAGCTTCACTATGTCCGCCAAATCCTAAAGTGCAGTCTAAAAAATAACCTGTTTTAAGATTTTTAAAAATCTCTTGAACTTCATTAAGCAAAACTGGGATATGAGGAATTTCCAAAATCAATCCTAATAAATTTTTATAAACTATAATTATAACTAAATTTCATTGTAAAAATCATAAAATTTAAAGAACAAATATTTTTTGGTAAAAATTTTATAATTAAACTCCACTTAAACACTTCTACGATACAATATCTAGTTTAAATTTAATCAAGGAATGATATGCTTACTTGGATGCAACATCACAAAAAATATCTTGTTGTTACTATATGGGTTAGTACTATAGCTTTTGTTGGCGCTGGCTTTTTAGGTTGGGGTGCTTATGATTTTAATCTCAATAGAAGTTCGAGTGTTGCAACTGTAGGAAATGAAAAGATAGGTTTTAGCGAATTTGATACTAGATATAGACAGATTTTAAGTTATTATAATCAAATTAGCAATGGTGCTTTAACTCCAGAAAATGCTGAGCAACTAGGCATTAAAAATATAGCTTTAAGTTCTCTTGTTGAAGATAAGCTTTTGTTAAATTTTGCTAAAGATTTGGGTATTGGCATAAACGAGAATGAAATTTTACAAAAACTTGCAAATACTAGAGAATTTCAAGATTCTACAGGGGATTTTAACAAAACAATTTATTATGAACTTTTAAATGCCAATAATTTAACTCCAAAAGATTATGAAACACAACTTGCAAATGAAGTAATTACCGATAAACTTAATCAAATTTTTAATATTCCTAGCAAAGATGAGGAATTAAAAATGTTAGCTTCTAGTTATTTTATGCAAGATGCTTTAAGTATTGCAAAAATTGATTATGACAAAAAAAATATTAAGATTAATGAAGAGGATTTAAAAAAGCTTTGGAATGAACATAAAGAAGATTATAAAACTAAAAAAATATATGAAATTTCAACTTATTTTTTGCCAGTTAGCAATGAGAAAATTGACGACAAAGAATTAGAAAAATTTTACAATCAAGATGAAAATAAACTAAAATATAAAGATTTTGCAGGTAAAGTGATGGATTTTCAGTCTGCTAAAAATGAAGTTGCTAAAGATTACGCCTTAATGCAACTAAAGAATGTGGCTAATGCTAAATTTTTAGATTTAAAAAATGGGAAAGATAATTTTCAAAAAGATCAAAATATTAGTGAATCTGATGTTTATTATCCAATTGATCTTTTGAATAAAGCTAAAAATGGAGATGTTTTACGACCAGCACCTTATAATAACGGATATATCATAGTTAAACTAAATAAAGTAGATCCTATAAGAAATAAAACTTTTGAAGAAGCTAGAGAAGAAGTTTTACCTATGTATTTAGGCGAACAAGCTAGAAAAAATTTAGAAGAAAAAGCCAAAAATAGTTTAGTAAATTTTAAAGGCGATGATATAGGCTTTGTAAGTCGAGATAGTTCTCGCGAGAGTGTAAAGCTTAGTGATAAGATATTAAATGATTCTGAATTTGCTTATTTTTTAATGAATGTATTTAATGCTGATCAAAATACTTCTTATGTGGTCATTAACGACAATAAAGCAATATTATATAAAATAAATAAACAAAAATTAGATATGAACTCCGATAAATTTGAACAATACAAAACTATGCTTGAGCAAAATTTGCAAAATTTAAAAGCAAATGAGCTTAAGCAAGAACTTATTGATGAACTTAAAAAGATATATCCAATAAAAATTTATTATAAAGGGAATTGATTTTGAATATATTAGGAATTGACTTAGGCTCAACCCAGACTTGTGCCATTATTGCTCAAAAAGATGAAGATGGATTAAAAATTATTGGTTTTTCCAAGTCGAAAACCAACGGGGTTAAAAAAGGTGCCATTACCAATATAGAGCTTGCTTCTAAATCTATTGAAGAAGCTGTTAGAAGTGCTGAGATGATGAGTGGAGTTCATTATGATAAGGTTGTGGTGTCTATATCAGGTGCTTATACTAAAAGCGTTGATAGCATAGGTGTTGTTAATATTCCAAATCATGAAATAGGCATTAAAGAAATCCATCGTGCTGTAAGTACAGCTAAGCATACTGCCAATCTACCAAGTGGTTATGAAATTATCCATGTTTTGCCTTATAATTTTAAGGTTAATGATCTTGAACATGTTGATGATCCTTTGGGAATGAGTGGCAATCGTTTAGAAGTTTCAACCCATATAGTGATTTCACAAGAATCTCATATTAAAAATCTTAAGAAAGCGGTTGAATTAGCTGATTTAAGAGTGGATAATATAGTTCTTTCAGGATATGCTTCAGCTATAGCTTGTTTAGATGATAGCGAAAAGGAATTAGGTGCTGTTTTGATTGATATGGGTGGAGCGATTTGTGATATGGTTGTTCATACTGGAAATTCAATTAGATACAATGATTGTTTGCAAATTGGCTCGATTAATATCACCCAAGATTTATCAATGGCATTGCATACACCTTTAAAAGAAGCAGAAAAAATCAAGCTTAATTATGCAGCTCTTTCACAACAGCCTAATACCCTTATACAAATTCCTTCAATGGGTGATGAAAGAAAGGTTAATGAAGTTTCTTTGGATATTATTTCAAACGTAATTTATGCAAGAGCGGAAGAAACTTTGATGATTTTGGCAAAAATCTTAAGTGATAATCGTCATGCCAATGCTATAGGCGGTGGAGTTGTTTTAACAGGCGGAATGACTAAGTTAGCAGGTATCGATGAGCTTGCTCCTGCAACATTTGATAATCGCTCAGTTAGACTGGCTACTGCAAGAAAAGATTTGATTACTGGTTTTAGTGAAATTTTTAATGATCCTGAAAATACTTGTGCTATAGGACTTTGTTTATATGGAGCGGGGTATTTTACGCCTTATGAACTTGATTCTAATGAAAAATTAAGATATAAAGGGGAAATTGAAAATTTTAATCGTCAAATTAAACAAGATATTGTTTTGCAAAAAGATGCAGAAAGTGAAATAAAATCTGATTTTTTTGATGAAAATTTGCAAGAAAATGATACAATTGCAATACAAGAACAATTAGATTTTAAAGAGCCAAAAGAAAAAAAACCTAGCGTTTTTTCAAATATCTGGCATAAAATTATGAATCAATTTTAACAAGGAGAAATTTTTATGAGCGAATTTTTAGTAGAAGAAATGCAACATAATAAAGGTGCAAAAATTAAGGTTATAGGCTGCGGTGGCGGTGGCGGTAATATGATTAACCATATGGTTAAAATGGGATTAAACGATCTTGATTTAATTGCAGCGAATACTGATGCACAAGCTATTTCAATTTCATTAGCAAAAACTAAAATTCAACTTGGCGAGAAAAAAACTAAAGGTTTAGGCGCTGGTATGCTTCCTGAAGTAGGTGCAGAAAGTGCTAGAGAAAGTTTTGAGGAAATAAAAGCAAGTCTTAGTCAAAGTGATATTGTATTTATTGCTTCAGGTTTTGGTGGAGGTACTGGAACGGGTGCCACTCCAGTTATTGCACAAGCAGCTAAAGAGATTGGAGCTTTAACTGTTTCTGTTGTAACCATGCCTTTTGCATTCGAAGGAAAACAAAGAAAAAAACTTGCTGAAAGCGGTCTCCTTGAGCTTAAAAAAGAAAGTGATTCTATTCTTGTAATTCAAAATGAAAAATTATTGAGCATTATTGATAAAAAAGCAGGCATTAAAGATGCTTTTAGATTGGTTGATGATATTTTAGCTCGTGCTGTAAAAGGTATGGTGTCTATCTTGCTTGATAATGGAGATATTAATGTTGACTTTGCGGATGTAAGAACCATCATGAGTCATCGCGGACTCGCGCTTATGGGTGTTGGTAGTGCTAGTGGTGAAAATGCCATAGAAGAGGCTCTTTCAAACGCTATAGAATCTCCTTTGCTTGATGGAATGGATATTAAGGGTGCCAAGGGAGTTATTTTACATTTTAAAACAAGTTCTAATTGCTCTTTGTTTGAAATTTCGGCAGCAGCAAATAGTATACAAGAAATTGTTGATGAAAATGCTAAGATTATTTTTGGTTCTACCACAGATGATAGCATGGAAGATAGAGTTGAAGTAACTATTATTGCGACGGGGTTTGAAGACAAAGATACAGTAGTTAAAAAATCTACCGAAGAAGCTCAAGCTTCTAGGAAAAATCCTTATTTAAGTCTTAAAAAGGTAAGCGGTGGTTACGATGAAGAGATAATGGCGCAAATTGAAACACCAACTTTCTTGCGTCGTCAAATGGATTAAAATTGATTTTTAAAGCAAGATTGAGTCAAATCTTGCTTTTTGTAGTTTAAAATTCTCTCCTAATAATCTTTCAAATATTTATTTTTCTTTGTTTTTAAAAGTTGGAACACTCTTTGCTTTTATGGCTATAAAATCTTAATTTTATAGGTGAAAATATGCAAAATGGATATTATCAAGCAACTGGCGGAATGGTAACTCAGTTCAATAAACTTGATGTGATTACTAATAATCTTGCCAATATTAATACAAGTGGATATAAAAGAGATGATGTGGTTATTGCAGATTTTAAAAGGATTTTTAAAGAAACTCAGGATGAGTTGCCTATAGAAAATCACACAAGAGATGCATCTCGTTTTGTAAATACTACAATAGATGGAATCCCGCAAGTTTCTCAAGAATATACGGATTTCAGCCTAGGTTCTTTAAAGGCCACAAACAATCCTTTGGATTTAGCAATGACTAGAGAAGATACTTTTTATTTGGTTCAGACCAAAGATGGAGAAGTAAGATTAACTAAAGATGGAAATTTTCAACTTGATGATGAGGGTTATTTGGTAAATAAGCAAGGATACAAGGTGTTAAGTAGTGATTATTTTAATAATCCTCAGAATGCTGGCATACGCATTCCTAATGGTGCTGTTCAAATTAGCGTTGATAAAAACGGAAGCATTGAAGTTGATGGAGTTCAAAATGCAAGATTATTTGTAGCACAAGTAGATGATATAAGAGCTTTGCAAAAAGATGGAGATAATGTCTATAAAATAGATGATCTAACCCGCATTAGAGATTTGGAAAACTCCAATGCCATTCGCCAAGGTTTTTCTCAGGGATCAAATGTTAATCCAGTTACTGAAATGGTAGGATTGATTGAAGCAAACAGAATGGTAGAAATGTATCAAAAAGTTATGACAGCTCATATGGATGACTTAAATCAAGAAGCTATCAATAAGCTTGCAGCTGTTAAATAATTTAAAATAAAATAAAAAAGGATTAAAAATGATGAGATCACTTCATACTGCTGCTACGGGAATGGTAGCGCAGCAAACACAAATTGATGTTACTTCAAATAACATCGCCAATGTTAATACAGCAGGTTTTAAGAAAAGTCGCGCAGAATTTGCTGATCTTATGTATCAAGTTATGAAGTATGCAGGAACTTCAACTTCAGCTACTACTCTTTCTCCTTCGGGTATAGAAGTGGGTGTGGGTGTGCGTCCAACAGCGGTAACTAAAGTTTTTACTGAAGGAAATTTAAAATCAACAAGTACTGATGGTCTTGATATGGCTATTGCAGGTAATGGGTTTTTTCAAATACAACTTCCTGATGGCACTATAGGATATACTAGAAATGGGCAATTTACAAAAGATAATGAAGGTAATATTGTAAATTCAGACGGTTATAGACTTTTACCTGAAATGACAATACCCGAAGGCGCAACAGCAATTAATGTTGCTACAGATGGAACCGTTTCTGTAATGCTACCAGGGGAGCAACAAGAAACTCAAATTGGCCAAGTGGAGCTAGTTCAGTTTATAAATCCAGCGGGTCTTCATTCTATGGGTGATAATCTTTATCTTGAAACAGGAGCAAGTGGTGCACCTGTTGCGGGTATAGCAGGACAAGATGGGCTTGGAACAATAAGACATGGATTTATAGAACTTAGTAATGTTCAGCTTGTTGAAGAAATGACAGATCTTATCACAGGACAAAGAGCTTATGAAGCGGGTTCTAAGGCAATTACAACAAGTGATGATATGCTAGGAATTGTAAATCAGCTTAAGCGATAGTTGATATAAAATAAATAATTTTTAATTCTTTTTTGTTTAATGGCGTGTTAAACGCCATTAAATTTTTAGCAAGAGTAGCAAGTTTTAAATTCATAAGCAGTTGGACGAGCTTCTACTGGCCAAACTTGTGTTTCAAATTTTAAATGCTGATAGTCATCGATAAAAATATCGCTCATTACAGGTTTTAAATAAGAATTATGTCGGATTAAAGCTTCTAAACTTCCTCTTAGAGTATGTGGTAATTGCTCTATCCCTTTTTCACGTATTTCATCCAAAGTAAGATCAAATAAATTTTCATCCATAGGACCCACAGGAATGGTTTTATTTTTGATTCCATCAAGACCTGCCATTAAAAGACTAACAAAAGCTAAATAAGGATTAGCAGTGCTATCAGGGAAGCGAATTTCTATACGAGCTGAATTTTTACCTATGCCATAAGGAACGCGACAACTTGCTGATCTGTTTTGACAAGAATAAGTTAAAATACAAGGAGCTTCAAAGCCAGGAACTATTCTTTTGTAAGAGTTGGAACTTGGATTTGTAAAAGCTGCAACACTTCTAGCATTTTTTAAAATTCCACCTATATAATTTATAGCAGTTTGACTAAGTCCACTGTATCCATCTTTATCGTAAAATAAATTTACTCCATCTTTCCATAAGCTCATATGAACATGCATACCATTGCCATTATCTCCGTATAAAGGTTTTGGCATAAAAGTGGCAGTTTTGCCATTTAAATGAGCTACCATTTTTACAACATATTTATAAATTTGAACATTGTCAGCTGCTTCTACAAGCGTGCCAAAATTTACTCCTATTTCAGCTTGTCCTTGTGCAACTTCATGATGATGAACAAAAGTTTTAAGACCTACTTTTTCAAGGGTTTGAACCATTTCAGAACGAATATCTACTAAAGAATCAATTGGCTGAACTGGAAAATATCCACCTTTGTTTCTTGGCCTGTGTCCAGTATTGTAGCTATCGGTAAATTCTCTATCATCATTCCACTCTCCTTCTTCGGTATCAACTTCATACTTAGAACAATGAGTAGTATCAACTATTTTTACACTATCAAAAACAAAGAATTCATTTTCTGGTCCAAAGTAAGCAGTATCAGCTATGCCACTATTTTTAAGGTGTTCCATTGCTTTTTTTGCTATGCTTCTTGGACATTTTTCATACATTTGTCCTTTGTAAATATCATACACATCACAAAATACTATGATAGTAGGATCAGCTGTAAAAGGATCTAAAAAAGCACTTTGAGCATCAGGTTTTAAAATCATATCTGATTTTTCTATAGGTTGCCATCCATGGATTGAGCTTCCATCAAATGGAATGCCAGTTTGAAATGTTTCTTCATTGATTGCATGAAGATTATAGGTAATATGATGCCAAGTTCCTATCATATCTGTAAAACGAAAATCAACAAAAAGCACTTCATTTTGTTTGCAAAATTTGAAAAAATCATCTATATTATTAACAAATTTTCCCATATTTTTACTCCTTTATGTAATTAAATTCATAAAATTATATCATAAAATTTTTAATTAAGATTTAATTAATATATTTTTTTTAATAAATTTAAAAATTTAATTTAAAAAGATTAAAAAATAAAAATTTATATTTTTGTTTTAGATAAAATTGATTATAATTTTGAGAAATTATTGAAAATCTAGATTTAAAAAAAGGAAAAAAATGACTCAAGAAGAGCTTGATGCTTTGATGAACGGTGATGTTGATCTTGATTCAGAGACAGAAGCAGAGGTAAAAACCGAAGAATCGAATACCGAAGAAGATGCTTTGATGTTAGAAGATGTCAAAATAGCTGATTACAAACCTAATCCTAGTGTAGTATGGCCACCACCCCCACCAAATCAGGAGCATAAAGTTGTGCATCAGTTAGATGATGTTACAAAAGATAGCGAGCTTAAAGCAACGGAAATGATGGATAAGCTTGAAAGTATTAATAATTTTTTTGCGGATTCTGAAAGTTTACTCAAAGAAATAAATAAAGCAATAGAAAAAAATATTGATATTTTTTCCAAACTTAATGAAAAATTTCCTAATGTAGAAAGTTTCAGTGAAGCTTTAGAATTAAACAATCAAGCTAAAAAAAGTTCTAGGGAGATTGTCGGAAATCTTCAAAGCGGACAAGATGAAGTGATGATGGCAATGGATGCAATGCAATATCAAGATATACATCGTCAAAAAATCGAACGTGTTATTAATGTAATGCGTGCTTTAAGTCGTTATATGAGTTCTTTATTTGAAGGTAAAATTGATGATAAAAAACGTGTAAGTTCTGCAGTGCATATTGAAGGTGATAGCACTACTGATGTTGTAAGTAATGATGATATAGAAGCTTTAATTGCAAGTTTAGGGCAAAAATGATCATTCCTGAAATAGTAGCTCCTGCAGGAAATTTCACAAAATTAAAAATTGCTTTAGCTTATGGCGCAGATGCGGTTTATGCGGGTGTGAATAATTTTTCTTTAAGATCACGCACTGCAAGAGAATTTAATTATGAAAGTTTTGAAGAAGCTATCAAATATACCCATGAGCGTGGTAAAAAAATTTATGTTACTTTAAATGGTTTTCATTTAAGCTCTCAAATTGAAGGCTTAAAAAGACATATATTAAAATTACGTGAGATGAAACCCGATGCATTTATTGTAGCTTCTGTTGGAGCTATGCGTCTTGTTAAAGAACTTGCACCTGAAATTTCTTTACATGTTTCTACTCAGGCAAATATTTTAAATTATTTAGATGCTCAAGTTTATAAGGATATGGGTGCTAAAAGGGTTGTAATTGCCAGAGAATTAGGGCTTAAAGACGCTAAAGCTTTAAAGGAAAATTGTGATATTGAACTCGAAGCCTTTGTGCATGGTTCTATGTGTTTTGCTTATTCAGGGCGTTGTTTAATAAGCTCAGTGCAAAGTGGAAGAATGAGCAATCGTGGATCTTGTGCAAATGATTGCAGATTTAATTATGAGCTTTATGCTAAAAATCCAGAAAATGGTACTTTATTTCGTTTAGAAGAAGATGAAAATGGTACTCATGTGTTTAATTCTAAGGATTTAAATCTTTGTTCTTATATAGAAAAAATCATGCAAGAAAATTGTATCAGTGCTTTTAAAATAGAAGGGCGTACTAAAAGTGAATATTATGTTGCACTTACAACAAGGACTTATAAAATGGCCATACAAGATGCTTTAGAGGGTAAATTTGAGTCAAGTAAGTATGAAAAAGAGATTGCTACACTTAAAAATCGTGGTTTTACAGATGGCTATCTTGTTTCGCGTCCTTTGGAAAAAACCGACACGCAAAATCATAATACAAGCATAGAAGAAGGTTCTCATCAAGTGCATGCTATAAGCGAAGATGGAAGCTTTTTTAAATGTAAAGGGAAAATCGTTTTAAACACGCCTTATGAAATTTTAGCTCCTTTAGGCGATGTGATTCAAACTTGCGATAATGAACTAGGTAAAATTTATCAAAAAGAGGATAAATATTTTATAGAGTTTAAAAAACTCATTGCTAAAAACAATAAAGAATTTAGCGAAATTCATAGTGGCAATGAACATGAAATCCAATTACCAAATAAAATCAGTGCATTAAGTTTTTTAAGAAAGGAAATATAGATGAATTTTGTTTCTATTTTAATGGGAAGCAAGAGTGATTATGAGACTATGAAAGAGGCTGCTAAAACTTTAGAAAGTTTTGGGATAAAGTATGAACTTATTATCTCATCAGCTCATCGTAGTCCAAAAAGAACAAAAGAGTATATTGCAAATGCTGAAGAAAAGGGTGCGAAGGTTTTTATAGCAGCAGCTGGAATGGCGGCGCATTTGGCTGGAGCTGTTGCAGCTTATACCACAAAACCTGTTTTGGGGGTGCCTATGCCAGGAAGCAATCTTGCAAGTATGGATTCTTTGTTTTCTACGGTGCAAATGCCTAGTGGAATTCCTGTAGGAACTTTAGCTATTGGCAAGGCTGGAGCAATCAATGCTGCTTATTTGGCTATGCAAATTTTAGCTATTTATGATGTTGATTTAGCACAAAAGCTTAAAGAAGATCGTCTTGAAAAAGAAAAAAAACTTGTATCTGATTCAAAAGAAGTAGAAGTTTTATTATAAGGGATAAAAATGCAAACCTATCTTGAACTTGAAGAATTTTGTAAACTTGTGCATTTAAATGAAGATGTGGTTAAGGGTATGATGGCCAATGGGGCTTTAAATTTTAAAGAAGAAGAGGGTAAAATTTACATCGAAGCTCATCAAGGTACTTTTAGTGTAGTACCTAGTTCTGCAAAATCTCAAACTGCAATGGTAAATTCAATGACTTTAGCAGGAGAAAGTTTTGTTGAAAAAACAATAGGAACTATTTTAAATTTACATGAAAAAGTTTTAGATGCTAAAGATGAAACACTTGAAGCATTAAAAAATGAAAATAAATTTTTAAAAGATGCCCTTTATTCTATGCAAGAGCTTTATGATGAAGATAGAAAAACTATAGAAACCTTAAACAATGAGTTAAAACATGCGCGTGAAGAGATAGAATTTCTCAAGCGTAAATATAAATTAATGTGGAGTAAAACTGCAGAAATTTTTGGAGCTAAGACAGAGCCTGATTTGGAAATGAATAAAAATTTAGAAAAACCTATTGAAAATATGGAACAATAAAGAGAGATACAATGACTTTTTCACAAATGATACTTAATTTACAAAATTATTGGCAAGAGCAAGGTTGTGCGGTTATGCAACCTTATGATATGCCAGCAGGTGCAGGAACCTTTCATCCAGCAACTTTTTTAAGAAGTTTAGGAAAAAAACCTTGGGCAGCTGCTTATGTGGCTCCAAGTAGAAGGCCTACTGATGGACGTTATGGTGAAAATCCTAATCGCTTAGGTGCTTATTATCAATTTCAAGTTTTGATTAAACCTAGTCCTGATAATATCCAAGAATTATATCTTAAAAGTCTTGAAAATTTGGGTTTTGATTTAAAAAGTCATGATATTCGTTTTGTTGAAGATAATTGGGAGAGTCCAAGTTTAGGTGCTTGGGGTTTAGGCTGGGAAGTATGGCTTGATGGTATGGAAGTTACTCAATTTACTTATTTTCAGCAAGTTGGAGGTATAGCAGTAGATTTAGTAAGTGCTGAAATTACCTATGGTCTTGAAAGAATAGCCATGTATCTTCAAAATGTTGATAATGTTTATGATATAGTTTGGAGTGAATTTAATGGAGAAAAAATTAAATACGCAGATGTGCATAAGCAAAGTGAATATGAATTTAGTAAATACAATTTTGAAGTAAGTGATATTAAAATCTTGAATGAGCAGTTTGAAAATTCTTATAAGGAATGTAAAAATATTTTAGAACAAGGACTAGCTTTACCTGCTTATGATTATTGTATGCTTGCTGCACATACTTTTAATCTTTTAGATGCAAGAGGAGCAATTTCTGTAGCACAAAGACAAGATTATATGTTAAAAATTCGTGAGCTTTCAAAAAATTGTGCTGAAATTTATAAGAAAAATTTAAATGAAGCTGAGTGAAATTTATAATTTTTTAGATCAATTAAGTCCCTTTAATATCCAAGAGTCATGGGATAATAGTGGAATTTTGCTTGGAGATAAGGATAGTGAAATTTCAACTGTTTATTTAAGCTTAGATATTGATGAAAATATCATTAAAGAAGCGAGTGAAAATTCTTTAATTATCACACACCATCCTTTGATATTTAAAGGTCTAAAAGATTTATATGACAAGACTTATCCTAGGGCTTTTATCAAAGAAATGATTTGTAAAAATATTTCTTTGATCAGTATGCATACAAATTACGATTTGAGTCATTTAAATACTTATTTTACGGAAGAAATTTTAGGTTTTAAAATTTCTTTTAAAGATGAATTTTTAATTTATGTGGAAAATTCTATGTCTTTTGAAGCTTTGTGTGACTGGGTGAAAAAAAAGTTAAATTTGCAAATTTTACGTGCAAGTGATTGTGGCAAAAAAGATATTAAGCGCATTGCTATATGTACTGGAAGTGGCGGGGATTTAATTTCTAAAGTAGATGCGGATTGTTTTTTAAGTGGAGATTTTAAATATCATCAAGCTTTAGAGGCGCTTAGTAATCAAATCAGTCTTATTGATTTGGGTCATTTTGAAAGTGAGAGATATTTTTCTCAATGTTTAGCAAAAGACTTGAAAAATTTGCCGCTACAAGTTATAATAACAGTTTCAAAAAATCCATTTCAATATTTTTAAGGAAAATAAATGAATAAATATCTTGAACAATTAGTGCTTTTATCAAAAATAGATCAAGAAATTGATAGTTATGAACCAAAAATAGACAGTATTAATAAGACTTTAAAAGATGCTGAGTTAAAAATAGGAAAAATCAACACAGATTTAGAAAAAATCGATGAAGAAATCAAAGATATAGAAAATCAAAAAGTACAAAATAATGCTCATATTTCTGAGTTTTCGGCAAAAATTAAAGAGCTTTCTAAAAAAAGTGGTGCAGTAAAAACAGAAAAAGAAGCTAATGCTTTAAAAATTGAAGAAGATATTGCAAAAGAGCAATTAGACGCTGCAAATGATGAAATTGTAAGACTGGATAAAATTTTAGAGAATAAAGAAACTTATAAAAAAGAACTTGAAGAAGAAAAAATCAAACAAGAGCAAAATATTAATGAGATTAGAGTAAGCATTAAATCTGAAATGGAAGTTCTTGAAAAAGATAGAATGAGTGTTTATGATAAAAAAACCAAACTTGTGGGCGAGATGAATCAAAAAGTTTTAAGTTTTTATGAAAAAATTCGCAAATGGGCGAAAAATACTGCTGTAGTTCCTGTTAAAAAACAAGCATGCTATGGATGTTTTATGAAAATTTACGATAAGACTTATCTGTCTGTTGTAAAAGGTGAAGAGATTGTAACTTGTCCTCATTGTGGAAGAATTCTTTATAAAGAGCAAGAAGAACAAAATTGATCTTTTTTTATTATTTTTTAACTTGGACGGCATTTTTATTTTGTGCCGTCTTTATTCTTTTGCTTTCTTTTTTAAAATCCAAATACAAAACTAGTTTAAAATCCCGATTTTTTCTTTATAAAAATTTACATCAAGAAAAAGCTGATGTACATTTTCATGCTTGTTCTTACGGGGAGGTAAGAAGTATTAAAGCTTTGGTTTTGAAATTTGATTCAAGAATAACTACTATTACTCAAACAGGTTTTGAGTGTGCAAAAGAATTTTGTAAAAAGGTAAATTATCTTGCTTTTGAAAATTTTTTGCCTTTTTGGTTTAATCCTTGTAAGGTTTTGGTAATTTTTGAAGCAGAATATTGGCTTATGCTTGTTTTTATGGCACGTATTTATAAGGCTAAGATTATTTTGCTTAATGCAAGAATATCTGATAAATCTTATCATTCTTATCAAAGATTTTCTTTTTTTTATAAAAAAATTTTTTCTTATATTGATGAAGTTTTTGCTCAAAGTGATTTAGATAAAGCAAGACTTGAAAGTTTGGGAGCTAAAAATGTTAAAATTTTTAAAAATATTAAGGCAAATTTAGAGATTAAAAATAATAAAATTTATGCCAAACCTAAGGAAAAACTTATCATTTTTGCCAGTACGCATAAAGACGAAGAAGAGCTTTTGCTTGATCATTTTAAACTAGAAGAAAATGAAAAACTCATTATCGCCCCACGACACCCTGAGCGTTTTAAAGAAGTTGAAAATTTGCTTTTAAACAAAGGTTTAGAATTTGAAAAATTTAGCTCTTTAAAAGATGAAAATAAGAAATTTTCTAAAAAAATTTTACTTTTAGATACTTTAGGGGAGCTTGTAAATTTTTATGCAATTTCTGATGTTGTTGTACTTGGAGGTTCTTTCATAGAAGGCATAGGAGGACACAATCCTATAGAAGTGGCATATTTTGACAATGTATTAATCAGCGGGAAATTTATTCACAATCAAAAGGCTTTGTTTGAAGAAGTGGAAAATGTATATTTTTGTGAAAATTTAAAAGATTTAAATGATAAAATCCATTATTTAAATTTAAAAGCTAAAATTTCCAAAAAAGAAAATTTAGATCTTATCATGCAAACTATACAAAAGGGAATTGATGCAAGAAAAAGCTTATAAACTCTTAGCTTTGCAAGAAAAAATTTCAAATCGTGAAGCTAAAGATTTGATTGATAAGGGTTGTGTTTTTTCACATGGAAAAAAAGTTGTGGTTGCTAGAGCTTTGATGAGCGATAAGGCAAGATTTAATGTGATAAAAGCTAAAAATCCTCAAATTATTTTTGAAGATGATAAGATTATTGCTATTAATAAACCTTACGCTTATGTGAGTGAAGACTTGGAGAAAAAATTTAATGCCAAGCTTTTAAATCGTTTAGACAAAGAAACAAGCGGTGTGATTTTGCTTTGCAAAGATGAAGATTTTAGAAAGCTTTGTATAGAAGAATTTAAAAAACACAGAGTTTATAAAAGTTATATTGCGGTTTTAGATGGGGTTTTGGCTGAAGAGGTTGAAGTGAATGAGCCTATTTTTACCATAAAAGCAAAATATGGAGCATTAAGTAAAGTTTCAAAAGATGGTTTAAGTGCTTTAAGTATCATTACTCCTATTATGATGCAGTCAAAAAAAACCTTAGCAAAAATAGTCATTCAAACAGGTAGAACTCATCAAATCAGAGTACATGCTAAATTTATAAAACATGGTGTTATAGGCGATGAAAAATATGCTAAAATTTCAAGCGATAGAATGTATTTACACAGCTATGAAATTAAAATTTTTAATTATCATTTTAAGGCTAATTTAGATAGTGGTTTTACAAAATTTGGTTTTGAGATAAAAAATTTAGATTTTTAAAGCCATTTAAGAAAAAATTTTGTATAATGCAAGGTTTAATTTAAAAATTTTATAGAAAGGTGATAAAGTGTTTGAGTTAGTTAGCGAATCTTTTAAATCGGCGATCAATAAATTACGTTTTGTTGATGATGAAAAAGCACTTAAGAACGCTTTAGAAACCTTAAAAAAAGCTCTTTTAAAAGCGGATGTTCACCATAAGGTAACTAAAGAGCTTTTGACTTTAATAGAAGAAGATGTAAAGCAAAACGGAATAGGTCAAAAACAATTTTTAAATGCCATTAAAGTAAATTTAGAAAATATTTTAAGTGTCAATGGTAAAAATCAAGGTTTTGTTTTTGCTTCTAAACCCCCAACAGTAGTTCTAATGGCAGGTTTGCAAGGGGGCGGTAAGACTACAAGCACTATCAAACTTGCAAATTATTTAAAATTACGCAATAAAAAAGTTTTAGTTGCAGCTTGTGATTTACAGCGTTTAGCGGCAGTGGAGCAGCTAAGACAACTTTGTGAAGCTAATGAAATTGAACTTTTCTTCATAGAAAATGAAAAAGATCCTATTAGGGTTGCTAAAGAGGCTTTAAAAAAGGCTGAAAGTTCTATGGTGGATGTTTTGCTTGTGGATACTGCTGGGCGTTTGGCTATAGATGAGACTTTGATGAATGAATTAAAATCAGTTAAGGATGTTTTAAATCCTGATGAGATTTTCTATGTTGCTGATGCAATGAGTGGTCAAGATGGGGTTAAGACTGCGGCTAGTTTTAATGAAGCCTTGAGTATCAGCGGGGTAATTTTATCAAAATTTGATGCAGATACTAAAGGTGGGGTAGCCTTAGGTATAGCAAAACAAATCGGCATTCCTTTAAGATTTATTGGTGTAGGTGAAAAAGTAGCAGATTTAGAAGTTTTTATACCAGATCGCATAGTAAGTCGTATCATGGGCGAGGGTGATTTGGCTACTTTAGCTGAAAAAACTGCTGCAGTGATTGATGAAAAAGAAGCTAAAAAACTCAATCAAAAAATCAAAAAAGGTGAATTTAATTTTAATGATTTTCTTAACCAAATGGAAAGTATTAAAAAATTAGGAAGTATGAAGTCTTTAATCGGTATGATACCAGGGCTTGGCGGAATGGCAAATGCGGTAAAAGATATAGATTTGGATAATTCTAAAGAGATTATACATATTAAGGCAATGATTTCTTCAATGACTCCAAAAGAAAGAGAAAATCCTGATTTGTTAAATAATGCTAGAAAACGTCGTATAGCAGAGGGAGCAGGTCTTTCTCAGGTAGAAGTCAATCGTTTTTTAAAACAATTTAGTAATGCAGCAAAACTTGCAAAAAGATTTTCAGGTAAAAAAGGAATGGAGAATTTGACACAAATGATGAGCCAAGCTAGAAGACAATTTTAAATTTTATTTATAAATACTTTTTATAGTATCTATAAATAAAATTTTTAATTTTTAAGGAGTATAAATGACAGTTATTAGACTTACAAGAATGGGTAGAACTAAAAGACCATTTTATCGTATTGTGGTTACAGACAGTAGAAAACGTCGTGATGGTGGTTGGATAGAAAGTATTGGATATTATAATCCTATGGTAGAACCTGAGGTAATTAAAGTTGATGCAGAGCGTTTAGCTTATTGGAAAAGTGTTGGTGCAAAACTTAGCGATAAAGTTGCTTCTATCACTAGCAAATAATCATGGTAGAGAATTTTCTTAGAGAATACGCAAAATTAATTGCAGATTATCCTGAACAGATTGACACTCAAAAAATTGAATTAAGTGAAAATTTTTTTGAGATTGTTCTTTTTGCACATAAGGTTGATACAGGTAAGCTTATAGGTAAAAATGGAAAAATGATCAATGCTATAAAAACCGTAATCTCTGCTTATAAGAGTAAGGATGCAAGTTCTTATAGAGTAACGGTAAAAGCACTTGAGTGAAAAAGATTTTGTTCAAGTTGCAAAACTTGGTAAAACTGTGGGTCTTAAGGGTTATGTAAAATTGCATAACCTGAGCGACTTTTCTTCTCAATTTAAAAAAGATGCTACTTTTTTTATAAAAAACACCAAAGAAATGTTAAAGATTAAGCATTATAATGCAAGCAATTCTACTGTTTTATTTGAAAATTATGAAGATATAGAAAAGGCCAAAGAATTAACTAATCTTATTCTTTTTCAGAGTATTGAGAAAAGCAGACAAACTTGTAAATTAAAAAAAGATGAGTTTTTTTATTTTGATATTTTAGAGTGTGAAGTTTTTGAAGAAGATAAAAGATTAGGTAAAGTTGTTGATATCTTGGAAACTGGAGCTTCTTATTTATTTGAAATTCAAAGTGATGAAAAATGGGTGAATAAAAAATATTCTAAAATATTTTTTATTCCATATCTAGATAAATTTGTTAAAAATATAGATATAGAAAAACGACAGATTTTTTGCACGCAAGATGCTTTTTTAATTTTAGAAAATTCATGAAATTTAGTTTCGTTTCTTTATTCCCTAATCTTATGGAATTTTACTTTCAGGATTCTATACTTGCAAGAGCAAAAGAAAAAAAACTTTTCAAACTTAATTTTTATAACCCAAGAGATTTTTCTAAAAATTCTTATCATAAAGTCGATGATTATAAAATAGGTGGTGGAGCTGGACTTTTGATGCAAGCTGAACCTATGTATGAGGTGTTAAAAAGTATTCAAGAAAAAAAAGAAAATCCCTATTTTATTTTTTTAAATCCAAGTGGTAAAACCTTTAATCAAAAAGATGCCAAACGCTTAAGTAAAAAAGAACACATAGTTTTTGTATGTGGGCGCTATGAAGGCGTAGATGAAAGAGTGCTTGAAATTTTTGCGAATGAAGTTTTTAGCATAGGGGATTTTATTTTAACAGGAGGAGAATTACCTGCGCTTGTAATGTGTGATGCGATTTTAAGAAATGTTAACGGGGTTTTAGGGAATATGGAAAGTTTGGAAGAAGAAAGCTTTGAAAATAATTTACTCGAAGCACCTGCTTTTTCAAAACCTTTTATTTTTGAGAAAAAAAATCAAAAATTTTATACTCCTTCAGAGTTTTTAAAGGGTAATCACGCTAGAATTGCAAGTTTAAAAACTACTTTGGCGTCTTGCAAAACGAAATTTTTTCGTCCAGATTTATTTTTAGAGCATGAACGCAAAAAATAAGGGATTTATATGAAAAATAAATATATAGAACAATTTGAAGCAAAACAAATTGAAGGTAAAAATGTTCCAGATTTTCGTGCTGGTGATACTTTAAAGCTTGCAATTCGTATCAAAGAAGGGGATAAAACAAGAATCCAAAATTTTGAGGGTATTTGTATTGCTAGAAGAGGTAATGGCGTAAGTGAAACTTTTATCGTACGTAAAATGGGTGCTAATAATGTTGGCGTTGAGAGAATTTTCCCTATTTATAGTGAAAGTTTGGAAAGTATTATTGTTTTGCGTCGTGGTCGTGTACGCCGTGCAAGATTATTCTACTTAAGAGATAGACGCGGTAAAGCAGCACGTATTAAAGAGCTTAAAAAATAATTTATAATTATTTTTTATTATAAGTCTAACAATTAAATAATTATAATTAATTTATAATTTTTATTATTTGATTTTAATTATTAATAATGCTCTTATATAATATTCCTTGTAAATATTATATAAGGAGAGAAAATGTTTTCTATTAAAAAAACTTTATTAATATTAGCAAGCGTGCCAATGTTTTTGAGTGCTACTGAATATCAATTAAGCACTCATGTCTTGGATATTACTTCTGGACAACCTGCTCCTAAAGTAAAAGTTGAGCTTTATAAGTTGGAAGCAAATCAACAGTGGAAAAAAGTAAGTGAAGAATTTACCGAAGAAAATGGTAGAATAGGGGATTTATTACCATATGAAAAAGCTGAAAATAGGGCTTTTGGAATTTATAAGCTTAAATTTTTTACAAAAGACTATTACACATCACACAAAATAAATACTTTTTATCCTTTTGTAGAGGTAAGTTTTGAGCTTTCTAAAGATCAAAAACATTATCATGTTCCAATAACCCTTTCTCCTTCTGGTTATTCAACTTATAGAGGAAGCTGATCAATAAAACGAAAGAAAAAACCATGTGGACTAAGAATTCTTGGAAAAACTATCCCATAAAACAGCAACCTATCTATCCAGATCAAGAGGAAATGAATAGAGTTTTAGCAAGACTTGAGAAACTTCCTCCTTTGGTTTTTGCTGGAGAAGTGAGAAATCTTCAAAAGTCTTTAGCAAGAGTTTGTAAAAAAGAAGCTTTTTTACTTCAAGGTGGAGATTGTGCTGAAAGCTTTGAAAATTTTGGTGCTGTAAATATCCGTGATATGTTTAAAATTTTACTTCAAATGGCTATAGTGCTTACATTTGCCGGTGGATGTCCTGTTGTAAAAATTGGTCGTATTGCAGGGCAGTTTGCCAAGCCAAGAAGTAGTGATTTTGAAGAGTTAAATGGTATAAGTCTTCCTAGTTATCGTGGTGATATTATTAATGGTTTTGAATTTAGCGAACAAGCACGCATTCCTGATCCACGTAGAATGCTTGAAGCTTATTATCAAAGTGCAACAACGCTAAATTTGTTGCGCGGATTTGCTAAGGGTGGTTTAGCAGATTTGCATGAAGTACATCGTTGGAATTTGGGCTTTTTAAAAAAGAGTGAACTCCATAAGCAATATACTAATATCAGTGAAAAAATTTCACAAGCTTTAGCTTTTATGGAAGCTTGTGGGATTAATACAAGTAATACCCCAAGTCTAAGAGAAGTTAGTGTTTATACTTCACATGAAGCTTTACTTTTGCCTTATGAAGAAGCTTTAACTAGAGTGGATAGTTTAAGTGGAGAAATTTACGATTGTTCAGCTCACATGCTTTGGATAGGTGAAAGAACAAGGGCGCTTGATGAAGCTCATGTACATTTTTTAAGAGGAGTAAAAAATCCTTTAGGGGTTAAAATAGGACCTAGTGCAAGTGCTGATGATATCATAGCTTTAGCAAATGTTTTAAATCCAAATAATGAAGAAGGAAGATTAAATATTATTATCCGCATGGGTGCAGATAAAATTATCAATAATTTGCCAAAAATTTTCTCTAAACTTAAAAGCGAAGGTTTAAATTTGGTATATAGTATAGATCCTATGCATGGAAATACAGTAAAAGCAGGTAATTTTAAAACACGTGAGTTTGATAAAATCATGCAAGAAGTGAGATCTTTTTTTGAGATTGCAATAAGCGAAGGAATTTATCCAGGTGGGGTGCATCTTGAAATGACTGGGAAAGATGTAACAGAATGTACAGGTGGTGCAAGCAATGTTACTGCTCAAAGCTTGGAAGATCGTTATGAGACTCAATGCGATCCAAGACTTAATGCGGATCAAGCATTAGAACTTGCTTTTTTAATCGCAGATTTGGTAAAAAAGGCTAGAAAATGAAACTTTATGGTATTAAAAATTGCAATTCCGTAAAAAAAGCTATGGATGCTTTAACACAAAAAGGCATTGTGTTTGATTTTATGGATATTAAAAAGATTAATCAAGATATTTTATACACATGGTTAAAACAAAAATCTTTTGAAGATCTTATCAATACTGCTGGATTAACCTCTAAAAAACTTGGTTTAAGCAAGGAAAAAGTTAAAAATTTAAATGAAAAAGAACTTGAGAAAATTGTATTAGAAAATCCAAGTTGTATTAAGCGTCCTATTATCGAGTATGAGCAAAACATATATATTGGCAAGGAATATGAGAAAATGTTATGATAGAGTGTTTGATTACACTCTATTTTTTATCAATTGATTAATTTCATTTTGATGTGGAAATCTTTCGCTTTCGCAATTAATAAGTTGTGTTTTAGAGAAGATAACTTTTCCATCTACTTCAACGATAAAATCACCTCTACCGCCAATTTCAAATTCTACTTCAATATCTTTGAAATCGCTTTGTAGTTCTTCTGCAACCCTTGCAGCTTGTGGGCGATAATTTCAAAGATTACAATAAGTAATTTTTACTTTCATTGTTTCATCCTTTGAAAAGTTTATTTTATTTTAAGATTAAAATCTTAAATTTTTATTATAGTTTATTTTGGCTGAATTTTTGCCTTTTTGTAAAATTTAAGTTGAAATTTAGGGCCAATTTCTTTCAAATTCAGCGAGAAAAATTTATAATTTTTATCAAAATTAAAATAAGCCTTAAAAAATTAAAGGAAGAAAATGAGTCAATTTACACACTTGCATTTACATACAGAATATTCTTTGCTTGATGGAGCCAATAAGCTTAAAGAATTAGCTTTGACTTTAAAAGAGCAGGGTGCTACAAGTGTGGCTATGACAGATCATGGAAATATGTTTGGGGCAATTGATTTTTATCAAACAATGAAAGCACAAGGTTTAAAACCTATCATTGGTATGGAAGCGTATTTGCATAATCACGATGAATTAGATGATAAAAGTTCTCGTCAGCGTTTTCACCTTTGTTTGTATGCAAAAAATGAGATCGGATATCAAAATTTAATGTATTTAAGTTCTCAAAGTTATATTAAAGGTTTGTATTATTATCCGCGTATCAATAAAAAGCTTTTGGAAGATTATAGCGAAGGTCTTATTTGTTCTTCTGCTTGCTTGCAAGGTGAAGTAAATTGGCACTTAAATACTTATAGTGAAAGAAATGTGCGTTTTGGTGCAAAAGGCTATGAAGCAGCAAAAGAAGCAGCATTATGGTATAAAAAAGTTTTTAAAGATGATTTTTATTTTGAAATCATGCGTCATGGTATAAGCGATCAAAGAATGATAGATGATGATATTATCAGACTCTCTAAAGAATTAAATATAAAAATCATTGCTACAAATGATACGCATTATACTTTTAAAGAAAGAGCGGCTGCCCATGAGGTTTTTATGTGTATAGCTATGGGAAAAAAACTTAATGATCCTGATAGAATGCGTCATAGTGTGCATGAATTTTATGTTAAAAGTCCTGAGCAAATGAGTGAGCTTTTTGCAGATATTCCAGAAGCTATAGAAAATACACAAGAAATCGCACAAAAATGTAATTTAGAGCTTAATCTTGGCAATCCCACTCCACCGAATTTCAAATTTACAAGAGAATATGCTAAAGATCATAATATTACCTTACCTGAAGAAACAAAAGAATTTAGCTTTGATAATGATGACATAGTTTTTGAAGAGCTTTGTAAAAAGGGACTTGAAGAGAGATTAAAATTTATCGATGAAAGTAAGCATAAAGAATATAAACAAAGACTTGAAGTAGAAATTAATATCATTAAAAATATGAAATTTTCAGGTTATATGCTTATTGTTCATGATTTTATTAAAGTGGCTAAAGATAAAGGCATTCCAGTAGGTCCTGGAAGAGGATCAGCTGCAGGAAGTTTGGTTTCTTATTGTTTGAGGATTACGGATTTAGATCCTATTCCTTATAGTCTACTTTTTGAGCGTTTTTTAAATCCTGAGCGTGTGAGCATGCCTGATATTGATGTGGATTTTTGTCAAGACAGACGTGCTGAAGTGATTGATTATGTGATTGATAAATATGGAGCAGATAAGGTTGCACAGGTTATTACCTTTGGTAAGCTTTTAGCTAAAGGGGTGATTCGTGATGTGGCTAGAGTTTGTGATATGAGTATTCAAGATGCTGATGAGCTTGCTAAACTTGTGCCTGAAGAGCTTAAAATCACTCTTGATGCTGCTTATGAAAAAGAACCTAAAATCAAAGAATTTATTGAACGTCATCCTAAGGGTCCTGAAGTTTGGGAATATGCAAGAGCTTTAGAAGGATTAAATCGCAATGCCGGTATGCACGCAGCAGGTGTTGTAATTTCTAATGAAAGTTTATGGAAGAAAACTCCGCTTTTTAGACAAAGTAAAAATGATGAAAGACATTTAGTAACGCAGTATTCTAAAGATCATTTAGAAGATGTGGATTTGATAAAATTTGACTTTTTAGGTCTAAAAACTTTAACAGTAATCAATAATGCAATCAAGCTTATTAAAAAGCGTTATAATAAAGACATTATTTGGGAAACTATAGATGTAAATGATAGCAAAGTTTATAAAACCATACAAAGTGGAAATACTTTAGGGATTTTTCAAATTGAATCAGGCGGTATGCAAAGCTTAAATGCACGCTTAAAACCAGAGCGTTTTGAAGATATCATTGCGGTTCTTGCACTTTATCGTCCAGGCCCTATGGAATCAGGAATGCTTGATGATTTTATCGATAGAAAGCACGGTTTAAAAAGTATAGAATATCCTTTTGACAGCTTAGAAAAGGTTTTAGAACCTACTTATGGGGTTATTGTTTATCAAGAACAGGTTATGCAAATTGTTCAAATTATAGGTGGCTTTTCTTTAGGAGGTGCTGATGTAGTGCGTCGTGCTATGGGTAAAAAAGATCCTGAGAAGATGAAAAAGCTTAAAACTGATTTTGCAGATGGAGCAGAAAAGCAAGGATATGATAGAGCAAAAGCTGAGGATTTATGGGAGCTTATCGTAAAATTTGCAGGATATGGTTTTAATAAATCTCACTCTGCGGCTTATGCGTTGGTTACTTTTCAAACAGCTTATTTAAAAACTTATTATCCTAGTGAATTTATGGCAGCGCTTTTAACAAGCGAAGAAAACAATGTGGATAAAATTGCTGTTTATATTGATGAGATGAAAAAAATGAATATTAAACTTTTACCTCCATCGATTAACAAAGCGATCCGTGAATTTAGTGCTTTAGAGCAAGATGGCAAGGATGCTATTATATACGGACTTGGGGCTATAAAAAGTGTGGGTATTCCTGCAGTTGAAAATTTACTTGAAGCAAGACAAGATGGTGAATTTAAGGATATTAATGATTTCTTAGGTAAGATAGATCCTACCAAAATAAACCGTAGAACATTAGAAAGTCTTATTAAGGCAGGGGCTTTTGATGAGTTTGGTTTTACTAGAAAAGCTTTGTTTGATAATATGGAAAATCTTAGCGAAGCATCGCGTAAAATGGCTGAAGTAAGAAAAAATGCTGCAAGTTCTCTTTTTGGTGAAGAGGAATTAACTTCAGGTGTTCAAGTAAATTTTACTCCCAAAAATGAAGAATTTGAAGTGATGGAAAAATTAGGATATGAAAAAGAAATTTTAGGAATTTATGTTTCGGGCCATCCTTTAGATCGATTTTATGAGCAAATTAATGCCATAGATTATGTTAAAAGTTTAGATTTTGAAAGTTTAAAAAATAATGGAGAAATTTTAAGTATAGGTAAAATTGAAGATTTCAAATCCATGATGAGTAAAAATAATAAGCGTTATGGTAGAATTGAAATTTTGGATTATTATTCTTCGTTTGATGCTACTGTATTTGAAAGCAATGTAGAAGAAATAGAAAACATCATCAAAGATGAAAATTTAAAAAATAATGCCTATGGTTTTGTATTGGGATTTAAAGCTGAGGGAGGGGAGAAGCCTAGCTTTTTTTTAAAAGCAATTAAAGATTTACAAAGTCTTGAAGATGGCGAGATTAAAGCTATAAAAAAATTTGGAGCAAAAAAAGATTTCAAAAATAAAGAAGAAAATCATTTTACCGCAGAACCTAAGGAATTTGAAAAAAATATCATAGAGCTAGATTTGACAAGGTTAAATAGAGAATTAATCTATGAAATTCATGAAATTGCTAGAAATGCACATAATCCTAATGAAAAAAACAATAAAAAACTTGTTTTAAAAGTTATTAGCGCGGGATCTTGCTTGCTTTATCATACAGATTTTATTATCTCTGATAGTATAGTAGAGGAAATTTCTAATAAATATGCTTAAGTAAGATTGTTCTTACTTAAGATTTTTAAATAAAATGCTTCCAAGTCTTACTAAGTTGGATCCGCATTTTATAGCAATTTCAAAATCATTACTCATCCCCATAGAGCAAATTTTAGCCCCATGTTTTTGAAGAATTTCATAAATTTTAAATGTAGTTTCAAAGCTTTTGATAATACTTTCTTTATCTTGGCTGTGTGATCCTATGCTCATTACGCCACAAAGATTTAGATTAGAGCATTCTTCTTGTATTTGTAAATATTCTTCTACAGCTTGATTTGGATCTAGACCGCTTTTGCTATTTTCATTTGCACTATTGATTTCTAATAAAGTATTTAATTTATAATCAAGTCTTTTGTCCATAGCTTTAGCTATTTTAATACCATTACAAGAGTGCCATAATATAGGTTTTTGTTTGATTAAGAGATTGATTTTGTTGCTTTGTAGAGTTCCTATAAAATGCCACTTTATGTCTAATTTTTTTTCATCAAGATTTTCTTTTTTTTGTGCTAGAGCTTGGACTTGATTTTCTCCAAATTCTACTATACCTTGATCAAAAAGCTTTTCAATTATACTTGCATCGACATACTTGCTTGCGGCTACAAGACGAACGTTTTTGGTTTTTTCTAAAATTTGCTCTAAAGTCATTTTGATAAAGAAATAAGCCCTATTTAGGGCTTATATTATTGTAATAAATTAGCAATTTTGCTTTGAAGCTGCATGTTGGATTGCACAGCAATAAAAGCAGCAGCATTTTCTTTTAGATAATTGGCATTAAAATCATTAACATTTTTTGCCATGTCATTATTTAGTAAATTATTTTCAGCTGCTTTTGAGTTGATGCTATTTTGAACACTTGCATTAATATTTGATGTGATGGCATTGATACCTGAGCCTATTTCACTTCTTAAACTTCCAAGTTGATCCATAAAATTTGTAATACTATCTTGATTATCTATGCTTAGTCCACCTGTTGCTAATGGATTTAAATTTGTAGTTTCAGTTCCGCTACCTACTACAAAATTCATAGTTTGAAAGACATTTTTTCCATTATAAGTTGCATTATTAAAAGAATCATTGATGGATTCTTGTATGCGTGTTGCTTCTGTTCTTAGCATTCCTTTTTGAGAATCATTAAGTGCAGCATTGTTCATTTTTACTGAAAGTTCATTAAGTCTATCTGCACTTTGAGAGATATTAGTAAGGCTAGCATCTGCAATTTGTAAAACCCCTATAGCATCATAAGCATTTGCGATACCTTGATCTATAGTGCTTGATTGAGATCTTAAAGAGTCAGCAATAGCTAAATTGGCACTATCAACTCCACTTATTGCGCGAACAGCTGCAATATTTTCTAAAGCTTTATCGCTAGCTTTTTGTGCATTGTTTAAATAGTAATTTTGTTGCATCATAGTTGCATCAGAGATCATCATGGCCTACTCCTTCTCTTTTTGGATTTATTTAATATTCTATCATTTTTTTGCTATTTTAAAGCTTAAGAAATACAAAAAAACTTGCATTATCAAGATGATTTTAATCACCACTTCACTTGCATTATGGATACTGATAAATTCTTGAGTTTTTGTAGCGTTTTCACCTAAGTTTTGGAGTTCAATTATGGTATTAGTAAAATAAAAAACAAATATTAAGCTTAAAATCAAAATAAGCAAACTCAGCATAAATTTTGAAAATTTTATTTGAAATTTTATTTCATTTTTTATAAGAGAATAAATTTCATATAAAAAATTAACCACTGAAACAAAAATCAGTAAATATCCCATTTTAATAAAAATTTGCGTCATCATTAAGCCACTTTGAAAATGGCTCAACACTCCTTCCCCTATAAGATTCTGAGGAAAAAAAATTGTTGGTGCAACAACTATTCCTAGTATGAGTTCAACCCCTATGATGGAGGCAAGTAAAAATAAATTAACAGCTTTCAAAAGTTTCTCCTTTTATTTTTTATCATAACGCATATTTGTAAATTTAGCTATAAAAGCACGATTATAACCTTGTTCATCTTTGAAAAAATCAACAATGAAATTATTTTGATATAAAATTTTTTCCAAAATTTCTTTTTGATCATAGCCAAATTCACAAGCTAAAAATTTAACTTTTTTATCGAGGGAAAAATGTATGATTTCTTCTAGAATTTCATATCCTTTTTCTCCGCCAAATAAAGCTTCTTTGGGTTCTTTTTGTACCCAAATATCTATAGGATATGAATTTTTAATATAAGGTGGATTTGAAAAAATAAAATCATAATTTTCTTTAATTTGCTTAAAATTACAAAGCTTAAAGTCAATCAAATGTTCGACTTTGTGTAATTTGGCATTCTCTAAAGCTAATTCTAAGGCTTTAGGATTGATATCACAGGCTGTGATTTTTAACCCAAGTTCTTTGGCTAAAACAATGCTTAAAATTCCGCTTCCAAATCCTATTTCTAAAATCTTATTAAAAGTATTTTTTTTGCATAAATTTAAAATTTGAAAAAGTAAAATTTCACTATCGTAACGAGGGATTAGAACGCCTTTTTTTATCTTAAATTCTAAGCCCCAAAAATCCACTTTTTCAAATATATATTCAAAAGGTTCTCCAGATTTAAAACGTCTTATAAGCTCAAAATAAGGTTTGTGATCTATTTTTATATCTTGGTTTAAAAATAACCAAGCTTTATCTTTTTTTAGATATTCACAGAGTATAAATACTGCTTCATTTTCATAACCTTTTAAGCTAGATTTAGCTTCTATAAGAGCATTTTTTATAGTCAAGAAAGAGCCTTGATTCTATCGCTAATACTTGGATGACTGAGATAAAAAAATGTATATATTTTACTTGTTTTGATAAAAGCTTTATTTTCTCTTGCTAGAGCTATCAACGCATTTTTCATATCTTCTTTGCTTGTAACTTTAGCTCCGTGTTGATCAGCTGCAAATTCATTTTTTCTACTTAAGGCATTAAGTATAGGAGAGATTAAAAAGCTAAAAATATTTGCAAAGATAAATAAAAGAGCAAATACACCGCCATTTACTCCTTCTAGATGACTTTCTAAGTAAACAAATTCAGGTAAATTTGCAAAAACAAAAAAAAGTAAAAACATAGTTATAGCACCGTTAAATAAAGCTTTGATAATATCCTTATGAACAAAATGTCCAAGCTCGTGTCCTAAAACAGCTAAAAGTTCTTTTTCATTTAAAGCTTTTAATAATGTATCAAAAAGAACCACTCTTTTGCTTTTAAAAAGTCCACCAAAATAAGCATTTAAACGTTTATCTCTTTTGCTTGCATCAATAACATAAACCCCATTTGCATTAAACCCACATTGTTTCATTAAAGAGCTGATTTTTTTCAGCAAATTTTCATCGTTTAGTTTTTCCATTTTATTAAAAATAGGTGCTATCAAGGTAGGGTAAATAAGATTTATAATCACTATAATACAAAAGGCAAAAATAAAGGCCACAATCCACCAAAAAGTTCCAAAAAAACCATAGCAAAAAAGCAAAGCATAAAGGATTAAAAATCCAAATATTAAAGTTAAAATAAGACTTTTTACAGTGTCTTTGATAAAAAGTTTTACAGTCATATTTGAAAAACCATGTGCTTTATCTTTGATAAAACTTTCATAAATACTTAAAGGTAGATTTAAAATACTTGTGATTATTAAAAAAGATAATAAAAATAAAGTATTTTCAAAACGAGTGTTATTTGAGATAAGTAATTCTTTAAGATATAAAAATCCAAAACCTATCCATGCAATATTGATGATTAAATTATAAAAATTGGAAAATAGTTTAAATTTTTCATTTTCGATGGCAATGTCTGCTGCATTTTGATAGTCTTTTTCGCTTAAAATTTGAGCTTGTTTGTCTTTTTCTCTTTCTAAGAAACGAATTTGAGTATAGGAAATCCAAGATAAAAGTGCTGTGTAAAGACATAAAATTGCAATTAAAGTCATTATTTTTCCTTGATTAGTTTTTGCGAATTTTAGCTTAAAATAATGAAATAAAGTTAATAGCTTAAAATCTAAAATAATATTCTTTTCAACTAAGTTGATGTATATTTATAAAAAAGGATTAAAGAATGTTTTTTAAGAAAAAGATTTCACAAAAGCAAAAAGAAAAGCCTAAAATTCCAATCAATAATGTGATTTTAGATGACAGACTTTGTAAGTTTAAAAATAAAGTGCAAAAGATAAGCAATGATGAAGCTTCGGCAAGTCTGCTTGCTAGACAATTAAGCAGACTTATCAGAGCTAGTAAATTTTAATTTTGACATTTTTTCTTAGGGCGAAAAACCTTAATAACTTCATCATTTGCTTCTATATAAGCACCTTCTATTAAATCAATACAATAAGGTATAGCTGGAAAAACAGGCTCTAGACATTCTTTTATAGCTTTAGGATTTCCTGGTAAATTAATGATAAAAGATTTATTGCGAATTCCTGCGCTCTGTCTTGAAAGTATGGCTGTTGGGACATATTTTAAACTTTCTAAGCGCATAAGCTCTCCAAAACCTGGCATCATTTTATCACACACGGCTTCCGTGGCTTCTGGGGTTACATCACGAAGCGCTGGACCTGTACCTCCGCTTGTAACAATCAAATCGCATTTTTTTTCATCTACTAGATAAAGTAATTTTTTAATGATTAAATCATAATCATCAGGGATTAATTCTTTATGATAAATAATATCATTTTTTATATATGAATTTAACACTCTTTCAATTTCAGCAGTAGCTTTATCTTCGTATATACCACTACTTGCTCTATCGCTTAGGGTTAAAATTCCTATGTTTATCGTATCCATTGTTCCTCCTTAATAAATTTTTATAACCATCCTTTTTTCTTGAAAACAACCAAAGGTAAAATGATAGAAATTACCATCACGCCAAGCACTATGGGATAAGCATAGTGAAGTTCAAGTTCTGGCATGAATTTAAAATTCATACCATAAATAGTTCCTATTAAAGTAGGAGGCATCATGGCAACAGTTGCAACGGTAAAAATTTTAATGATTTTGTTTTGTTCTATGTTGATTTGGCTAGCTAAAATGGTTTGAATATTGTCTAAGATATTAAGTTGCGAAACACTAAATTCAACCAAAGAATTTAAGTCTTTTAAAACTATAGTGAGATTTTGTTTTATATCTTTATCGATTTTATCGCTTTTTAGCAAAGAAGTCATAGCACGACGTTTATCAAATAAAGAATCTCTTACACGCATATTAAGCTCTTGTAAGCTTGAAATATCCTTTAGCATTTCATCATAACTATATTCATCTTTTTTTTCTAAAACACTTGTTCTTAAGCGTCTTGCTTCTTTATCTATCCATTCTAGTAAATCCGCATCTTTTTCAACGCGCACTTCAAACATTTTATCAATAATATCAAAACCATCTTCAAAATTCTTCGGACTAGCTAAAATCCTTGCTTGAATTTCTTCAAAAGTGCTAAATTCGTTATATCTTATAGTAAATAAGATATTTTTAGCTGTAGCAAAAGTAACAATTTCTGTGCGAAGTTTGATTAAATTCCTATCTTCTTCATCGCTTTTAAGATCTCTTACTAAAAAATGAGCATTGATGGTTATTGTCGCATTGTCTTCCCAATATTTTGCGCTAAGTTCTATTTCTTCTCTTTCTTCTTTTGTAGGAAACTCAAGATTAAATTCACTTGATATAAAAGCAATTTCTGCTGCACTTGGATGAAGTAAATCAATCCATAAAATATTTTGTGGTAGTTCTTGACTATCGAGATTAAAGTTGATTCTTTGAACTAAAGCATTTTGAGTTTTGATATAAACATAGAGCATAGTTATTCCTTATTTTTAACTTTAAAATTATACCTTGATTAGTTTAAAAATCAATTTTTTAATTTTTGGAAATCAAAAACCAAATTTTCCACCTAAAGCTCTTAAACTAAGCTTTAGTTTAAGATTTCTTTAATCAGTTTTTGCAAATTCCTTTTTGTTTCTTCTTGTTCTTTTATGATAAAACATTTTGCTTTTGGCCAAAAATAACTTTTAGGATTTTCAAATTTTCCCCAACGCCAATCAAACCTAGGATGTAAAAGAACTATAGTAGGAATATCCATAGCTAAACTTAAATGCGCTATAGCACTATCAATACTAAGTATACAGTCAATATCATATAAATAATTTAGAGTATCATTCCAATTTTTTATAAGCTTACTTCTATCTTCTATTACCTTAGGTAATTCTTCTTTTAATTGCATTTGAAAAGAAATGATTTCATAATCTAAGTCTTTTAATATATCAAATAAAAATTCAAATTTTACATTTCTTAATAAATCAGAATTTTCAGCATTAGGAGTAGCATAAAAAATACCAAGTTTTTTTCTTTTATTATGCGGTTTTTTCTGTGGCAATATAGGTGTTTTTAATCGTGAAATTTCATCAAGCTTAATATCAATAAAAAAAGGCAAAGAACAAATAGGAATAGCATAATCAAAATTTGTAGGTAGATTTTTTAAAACCTTTACATTTTTAAAAATATCATCATTTTGATTTAAAAATTTGATTTGATTTTTAAACATTTCATACATGGCACTTTGAGGAGCAAATAAAACCTTTGAAGCGATTTTGCAAAGTTTTTCTAAGCATCTTGCATACATTATAGTATCGCCAAAGCCTTGCTCGCAAAATACTAAAACTTCTTTATTTTTAAAAGCATCAACGCCAAATTTATTAAAAGCTTTTAAGCTTTCATTATAATGATAAGTAGAAAAAGTTTCATTATGAGCATAAAATAATCTGCTTTCATAATATTTCTTGCCCTCTTCAAAATTATCATCCACTCCCATACGCATCAAAAGATAAGCCAAATCAAATTGATAGGTTGCATGAGAATCCAAACTAAGACATTTTTTATAAGCATGATAAGCTTCTTGATAGTTTGAATTAAATTCTAATACCTTAGCATAGTTTTGCCAAAACTGTGCATGGTGTTGATTGGCTTCTTGCAGTGATTGAAAAAGTTCTAAAGAATCAGATATTCTAAAAAGCTTAAAAAGTAAGTATGCTTTTTGGGGTAAAATTTGATGAGTTAAAAAATCTTCTATTTTAGAAATGGTAAGATTTTCTTTGGTTTTACTATGAAGCCTATCTTCAAGTTTGACTAAATTAAGATTGGTTTGTTCAGCAATGATTCCTTTTTGTAGTTTATCAATCAAATCTTGCATAAAATGACACAAGTGTTCATGTGCATTTAATGCCTTGGTAAAATCATGTTTAAAATAAATTTCTGCATAATTTTTCCATAGATTAAGATTATACATATCTTTAGAAAGTAATTCTTTGAAAATTTGTTCAGATTCTTCTAGTTTATTACTCAGTTTATAAATAAAAGCCAATTCTAACTTAAGTTCATCTTCTAAATCATCTTTGCGAGTTAAAAGTGTTTGTAATAAATTCAAGGCTTCATCAAATCTTAAATTTTCAATATAGCTTTTAGCAAGTATAAGACCATTAAAACTTGTAGGATTTAAAGAAAAAAGCTCTTGAGCATAATATAAAGCTTTTTGAAAAAGAGAAAGTTTATAAGAAGAAAGCATAGCAAATTCTAAAGCAAATTTTGGACTTTCTTTTAAAAATTGCTCACTCAAGTTTAAACATTTTTCATAATTAGCATTAAAATAATAATAATGAATTTTATCAAACATGATCTTCCTAGATAATAAAATTAAAATCCTATATTATCCTATAAGTTGCATAAAAAGATAATTATATTTTTATAAAATTAAATAATAAAACAAAAATAAAAAAAATAAATCCAAAAAAACATCCATCCTAATAATTTTAAAATTATCAGGATGAAATTTT